>NZ_JAPVLS010000010.1:0-163376 GCF_027158125.1 Streptomyces sp. H39-C1 | reverse complement strand
TTCCAGGCCCAGGGTGTAAGCGACGCGCCCCGAGATCACGCTGGTGGCGCTGCCGGTGAGCAGATAGCCCTCGTAGCCCTCGGGCGCCTGGTGTAGCCGGGGCCCGTACTCCTGCGGTTCGGCCCCGACGAAGACGCCGGTCGCCGATCCCCGCAGCCCGGCCGGGTCGATGCCGGCCCGCTCGAACGCCTCCCAGGAGGTCTCCAGGGTGAGGCGCTGCTGCGGGTCCATGGAGGCGGCCTCGCGCGGGCTGATGCCGAAGAAGTCGGCGTCGAACTCGGCCGCTCCGTAAAGGAAACCGCCTTCCCGCGTGTACGTCTTGCCAGGCGCGTCCGGATCCGGGTCGTAGAGGCCCTCCACGTCCCAGCCGCGGTCGGTGGGCAGCGTGCCGATGGCGTCCCGGCCCGACACCACCAGGTCCCACAGCTGTTCGGGCGAGCTGATGCCGCCCGGGTAGCGGCACGCCATCCCGACGATCGCGATCGGCTCGTCGAAACCGGAGCCGGAAGCCGAGCCCACAGCAGGGTCGGCCTGACGCGAAGCGACCTCGCCCGCCGTACGGCCGTCGAACCGGACGCCGAAGATCTCCCACATCAGCTGCCTGGCCAGCGCGGTCGGCGTCGGGTGGTCGAAGGCGATGGTGATCGGCAGGTCGAGACCCGTCGCGTCGCTGAGCCGGCGGTGCAGATCGACGACGGCCAGCGAGTCGAAGCCGAGCTGCAGGAACGGCTGCGACAGGTCGAGAGGGAACTGCCCCTCCCGACCGGCCTTGCGCAGCGCCGCTTCCGCCTCCCTTCGGACCACCGCGAGAAGGCGTCGGTACTGCTCCGCCTCGGCCAGGCCGGCCAGTGCGGCCAGATCGACCAGCTCGGCCCGGTCGGCCGGATCGACGGCGGAGCCGTCTGCGGTGGACTCGTGGGATGCGGACTCGCTCATCACTGAACTCCAGTGTCGATTTCTGCGCGGGAAGAGATCAGGCGCGATGCCGACGTCACTTCACCGGCTCTGAGCAGGATTTCGGCCGGCGCGGGACGGCCGAGGAACAGCAGCAGGCTCGCGGTGGGCCCGTACGCGCCCACGTTGGGTACGGCGATCACGTCGCCGGGCCGCGGGAGGGGCATGCGGGCGGACCGGGAGAGCAGGTCACCGGGGGTGCACAGCGGCCCGGCGAGGGTCACGACGGTCTCCTCCGCCGCTTCGCCGCCGCCGTCCCGCCGGCCGGCCTTGGGCTCGACCGAGAGCGGTAGCAGCCGCCCCAGACCGGCCATGCCGCCGAGGGTGTTGATGCCCGCGTCCAGCACCGCGAAGGTCCGGCCGCGGCTCTGCTTGACGTTGGTGACCGTGGTCAGCAGCCGGCCGCTGTCGCCGACCAGATAGCGCCCCGACTCGCAGGCGATCTCCGGGACGCCCTGCCGCCACCGCGGGAAGTGCTCGTCGAGGGTCTCCTCCAGTGCGGCGCGCAGATTCCCGTAGACGGGCCGGCTCCCGGGCACCGAGTACGGGGCGGCGAAGCCCCCGCCGATGTCCAACAGGCTCAGTGGCGTGCCGAGTTCGGCCTCCAGGCGGGCCGCTCCGCGGATGGTCTCCTGGAACTCGGCGATGAGACTCGCCTCGTCCTTGGAGTTGCTGAGGGGGAAGAAGTGCGCGCCCGCGACACGGATCCCCTCCACCGCGCGGATCTCCGGCAGCAGGTCGGAGAGACCTTCCGCGTCGAAGCCGAACTGGGAGGGCGTACCGGTCATCCGGATGCTGGTGGTGGCCGCGGCCGCCGCGCTGTTGACGCGGATCAGGGCGTCGGCGGTGGTGCCGTGGAGTACCGCCTGCGCGCCCAGTCGTTGCAGGTCGCCGAGCGACTCGACGGAGAAGGTGCGGACGCCCGCGGTCAGCGCGACGGAGATCTCTTCCGCCGTCTTGCCGGGACCGGAGTAGAGGATCCGGTCGGCGCGGTGACCGGCTTCGAGCGCGGACGCCAGCTCGCCGGTCGAGCACACCTCGGCGCGGCACGCCCCGTCGCCCTCGCCGAGGGCGCGGACCAGCCCGGGGTGCGGGTTGGCCTTCAGGGAGTAGAAGAGGGTGAACTGCTCCGGCAGGGCGGCCCGCAGATCGTCGCGGGCGGCGATGACCCGGTCCAGGTCGTAGACGTAGAGCGGTGATCCGTAGCGCGCGACCAGCACCTCGTCCGTCACAACGGCCGTGGCCTCGGTGATGGTCATCCTGCGGCCAGCTCTTCCGCCACGAGCAGCGCCTCGAGCTGCTGCTTGGCGTTCTTGCCGTTGGCGGTCAGCGGGAAGTCGTCGATGACCTTGCACAGCGACGGGACCTTGACGGCCTCGAGCCGCTGCGCCAGCTCGCGCAGCACGGTCTGCGGCGGCAGGTCGGCGGCGACGAACAGCAGCAGGTCGCGGTCGGCGGTCGGCTTGAGGGCCGCGGCGTTCCGCACCCCCGGGATGTCCATGGCGGCGGCTTCGATCTCGATGGTGCTGACCCGCATGCCCTTGCGCTTGAACATGTCGTCGCGGCGGCCCTCGAAGTACAGATAGCCGTCCGCGTCCAGCGAGCCGTAGTCACCGGTGTGCAGGCGGGTGACGCCCGTCTCCGGGTCGGTGCGGAAGGTGCGGGCGGTGATCTCGGGCAGCCGCCAGTAGCCGGCCATGACGTTCGGTCCGGTGACGGTGATCTCGCCGCTGCCGCCGGCCGGGACCTCGTTGCCCTCCTCGTCGAGGATGGTCACCTGGGTGCCCGGGAGCGGGCGGCCGGACGAGCCGGGCCGCGTACGGTCCTCGTCGGGCGGCATGACGGTGATCCGCTTGCACTCGGAGATGCCGTACATCCGGACGACGCGGGCGTCGGGGAAGCAGCGCCACAGCCCGTCGATGATCCGCTGCTCCAGCGCGGCGCCGGTGCTGGTGAACATCCGCAGCTTGGTCGGGCGCGGGTCGCGCTCGGCGAGCCGGATCAGCGGGCCGCCGAGCGAGGGGACGAGCGGCAGGATGGTCGCGCCGGTCTCGCGGATCAGGATGTGCAGCTTGGGGTCGGCCTCCCCGTCGGCGAGGACGAGTTCGGCGCCGGACAGGCAGGTCAGCAGCACCTGGAACAGGCCGTAGTCGAAGGAGAGCGGGACGCGGCAGAAGACGACGTCGTCCCCGCGGTAGCCGAGCACCTGGTTGATGGCGTCGGCGGCGAAGGACATCTGCGCGTGCGGGCAGACGATGCCCTTCGGGGTGGCGGTGCTGCCCGAGGTGTAGATGAGGACGGCGGGGGAGTCGACCGATGTCGCCTCGGACGTGACGCGCACCTCCGTGTCGGTGGCGGCGGCCCAGAGGGCGCCCACCTCGTGCACGGGCACCTCCGTCAACGCCTGCACACCCTCGGCCAGGCCGTCCACGACCACGACCACGCGGGGCTCGCAGTTGGCGATGACGGCCTTGAGGTGGAACTCCTTCATCTCCGCGCTGATCGGCACGAGGGCCGCCCCGACGCGGGAGGCGGCGTAGAGCAGCGCCACCATCTCGCGGACGTTCGGCAGCCGGACGACGATACGGTCGCCCGGGCCCACCCCCTGCTCGCGCAGCCAGCCGGCCACGGTGTGGCTCTGCTGGACCAGGTTCTCCCAGGTCCAGGCGTCCCTGGAGTCGCGTACGGCGATGTTCCGGGGCCGCAGGGCCGCCGTCGTGTCCAGCAGTTCGTGCAGCAGCCGCCGGGTGTCGGCGGCGCGGTCGGTGTGGTCGCTCACGGTGTCCACGGTGGTCACGGTCATCTCCTTGTCAGCTGCGAATCCGGCCGCGGTCCAGCAGCGCCTCGGCGCGGGACCTGAGAGTGGACCGGTCGATCTTCCGGTTGGGGTTCATCGGGAACTCCTCCAGGTGCTGGAAGAGCCGGGGGACCATCGCCTTCGGCAGGTCCGCGGTCAACCGGCGGGCCAGGTCGGCCGATGCGGCGGGCTCACCGGTGTAGAACGTGACGAGCTCATGGCTGCCTCCGACGGCCGCGGCCACCGTGACGGCGTCCTCGACCCCCGGCAGCCGGCGCACGCTGTGGCTGACCTCGGAGAGCTCCACCCGCCAGCCCTGCACCTGCACCTGGTCGTCGGCCCGCCCCACGTAGGCGATCTCGCCGTCCGGGTACCGGCGTACGCGGTCCCCGGTCCGGTACCAGCGCCGTCCGTCGTGCTCCAGGAAGCGGCCCTTGTCCTCGGCAGGGTCGAGGTAGCCGGAGAACATCTGCGGCCCGGTGATGCACAGTTCGCCCTCAGCGGCCTCGCTCCCGCCACCGTCGGTTCCGGCGTCCACCGATCCGTCCGGAGCGAGCAGCAGCCGGCCGAGCGATTCGTGCACCGGGCCGATCGGGACGACGCCGTTGACGTACCGCTCGTCCGGGGTCCCGGGCGACAGCCGGTGCGCGGTGACGGTGATCGTCAGCTCCGTCGGCCCGTACAGGTTCTCGACCACGGACTGCGGTGCGGCCCGCAGCCAGTCCTCCGCGTCCTGCCGGTGCAGCGGCTCGCCCGCGAACAGGCTCCAGCGCAGCCCGGGCAGCGCGCCCGGCGACAGGGCGCCGGTGCGGCGGGCCAGCGCGATGCCGCCGGGGGTCGAGAACCACACCGTCATCCGCTGCTCGGCCAGGAACTCCGGCAGGTCCCGGTACGCCTGCATCGGGATCGGGACGACACAGCCGCCCGCGCCCCAGGCGCAGAACAGGTCGAACATGGCGCAGTCGAAGGTCAGGTCGAAGGTCTGCGAGAACACGTCGTCGGGTCCGAAGCCGTACCGCGCGTCCAGCGTGCGGAAGTAGCTGTCGGCCGCGCGGTGGCTGGTGGGCACGCCCTTCGGGCGGCCGGTCGAGCCGGACGTGAACAGGATGTACGCGGTGTCCTCGGCGTCGGCCGGCAGCGGCGCCGCGAGGGCGGTCTCCCGCGGGGTGGCCGTGATGACGTCCGGGCGCGGTTCCGCGCCCGGGACGAGCACGAGCAGCGGGCCGTCCGCGGCGTCGCGGTCGTCCTGGTCCGCCGTCAGGACGTCGAGGGCGGCCAGTCCGCGCCGGTCGGTGATCACCGCGTCGACGCCGGCCGCCGTGAGGATCGAACGGTTGCGGGCGGCGGGGAAGTCCGGGTTCACCGGGACGGCCACGGCGCCCAGGTAGAGGGCGGCCAGCAGTCCGATGTAGGCCTCAGGGGTCTTGGTGGCCAGGATGGCGACGACGCGCGGTCCTCCGGATCCAGCGGGAGCCGCGTGCCGGAGGGCACCCGCCCAGGCGAGGGCGCGCTCGTGGGCCTCGGTGTAGCTGACGTCCACGCCGCCGACCCGGAAGGCCGGGCGGTCGGGGGCGATCGCGAGGCCGCGCAGGAACCGGCCGTGCAGGGTGTGGTCGAGGGCGGCCGCCGTCGGTCCGGTGGATTCCGCCGCTGCGGTCGTCGATCCCGTCTCCGTGATGACGCTCATGTCAGACACCTGCCTTGGGACGCATCGCGTGCTTCGGATCGGCCAGGACGACGTCGAAGTTGCGCACCGCGCACTCGACCCGGCTGAACAGGGCGTCGGGGCCGGCCACCACGAGCCGCGTCACCCCGCGCCGGCCCAGCTCGGCGAGGACCGCCGGCCAGTCGACCGGCTTCACGAAGTGGTCCCGGAGCATCGTCCTGAGCCCCTCGGCGGTGTCGATGAGCCGGCCGTCCTGGTCGGCGAGCACCGGCAGATCGGGGTCGCGCAGCGGCAGGGCGTCGATGACCTCGACGGCCGCCCGGTCGCGCAGCCCGGTGAAGAGCGAGGAGTGCATCGGCGGGCGCATCGCGTACAGCGGCAGCGAACCGATCTTCCGCAACCGTCCGGTGAACGCCTCCAGATGCTCCTCGCGCAGCGAGATCATCTCGAAGCCCTTGTCCAGGCGGCAGGACAGGTCGTACCACTCGCCCCGCTCGTCCATCCCGGCGAGCAGCTCACGCAGCCCGTCGACGGGGGCCCGGACGAAGGACTGGGTGACCACGTCCCGGTGCTCGGTGGCGAAGTAGTCGGCGGTGCAACGGGCCAGCCGGGCCGTCATCACCACCGCGTCGGGGAAGTCCAGCGCACCGCAGAACGCCATCAGCGGCTTCTCGCCGAAGCTGGGTCCCGCGCAGATCTCGGCCTCGGCGCCCAGTTCGGCGCGGGCCCACTGGGCGAGCGCCGTGGAGGCAACCATGAAGGCGACCTGCGCCGCCTCCGAATAATCCTCGCCGGACTCGCGGAACCGGTCGAACACCGAGTAGCCCAGGGCCTCGTCGGCGATCGGCAGCAGATCTCGGGCAAAGGTATTCAGAAGCAGAAACCTGCCCAGGTCGGAGAAACGGGTGGGACCCATTCCTGGAAACACCATTGCCGTAGTCATCGCTGAAACCCGCCTTGTCGCGAACTGGCCTCGTCCGGTCTTTTCTACGGGCTGTCGCAAGGGGGAGTAACCCCTATGTCTCCCCGCCCGCGCCCCTTAGCAACACCCATACCGGACTGGGAATAGGGGTGGGCGGGCAGAGGGTAGGGGGTCGACGCTGTGGCACCTGCTTCGAAGCCACGGCTTCAATGAGGTTCAGGCTGTTTCCGAAATCGCTTCGATCGCCTGACCGAGTGGACCTGACCGAGTGGATGGGTGAACCGAACCATGACCATTGCCGAGGACATGACCTCGACCCGGCCGCAGACGCTGGCCCCGGTGACGGGACAGCTCCCGCCACCCCGCCAGGACCCGCGGTCCCGGGTCGCGCTGCTCAACCTGGTCAAACAGACGGTCAGGGACGGACCGGGCCCGCGTGCCACGGAGCAGCAGTGGGCCAAGGGCAAGCTGACCGTCCACGAGCGGCTGGAACTGCTCTTCGACGAGGGCACGTTCACCGAGATCGAACCGCTGCGCCGGCACCGTGCCACCGGCTTCGGCCTGGAGAACAAGCGCCCTTACACCGACGGTGTGGTGACCGGCTGGGGCGAGGTCATGGGCCGCACGGTCTTCGTCTACGCCCATGACTTCCGGATCTTCGGCGGCTCGCTGGGCGAGGCCCACGCCGAGAAGATCCACAAGGTGATGGACCTGGCCGAATCGGCCGGCGCACCCCTGGTCAGCCTCAGCGACGGCGCCGGGGCCCGGATCCAGGAAGGCGTCACCGCACTCGCCGGATACGGCGGCATCTTCCGCCGCAACGTCCGCTCGTCGGGTGTCATCCCGCAGATCAGCGTGATGCTCGGCCCGTGCGCGGGCGGCGCCACCTACTCGCCGGCGCTCACCGACTTCGTCTTCATGGTGCGCGGCACCTCGCAGATGTACATCACCGGGCCCGATGTGGTGCAGGCCGTCACCGGCGAGAAGATCTCCCACGACCAGCTCGGCGGCGCCGACGTGCACGCGTCGATCTCCGGCGCGGCGCAGTTCGTCTACGAGGACGAGGCCGAGTGCCTCGCCGAAGTCCGCTATCTGCTCTCGCTGCTGCCCTCGAACAACCGGGAACTGCCGCCGGCCGTCGCGACGGCCGACCCGGCCGACCGCCGCAACGAGTCGCTGCTGGAACTGGTGCCGGCCGACGCCAACCGCGCCTACGACATCCGGCCGGTGATCGAGGAGATCGTCGACGACGGCGACTTCTTCGAGGTGCACGCCGCCTGGGCCACCAACATCGTCTGTGCGCTGGCGCGGCTGGACGGCCAGGTGGTCGGCATCGTGGCCAACCAGCCGGCTTCACTGGCGGGCGTCCTGGACATCAACGCGTCGGAAAAGGCCGCACGCTTCGTCCAGATGTGCGACTCGTTCAGCATTCCGCTGGTCACCCTCGTCGACGTGCCGGGCTTCCTGCCCGGCAGCGCGCAGGAGCACGGCGGCATCATCCGGCACGGCGCGAAGCTGCTGTACGCGTACTGCAACGCCACCGTGCCGCGCATCCAGGTCATCCTCCGCAAGGCCTACGGCGGTTCGTACATCGTCATGGACTCACGGTCCATCGGCACCGACCTGTCCTTCGCCTGGCCGACCAACGAGATCGCGGTCATGGGTGCGGAGGGCGCCGCCAACGTCGTCTTCCGGCGCGAGATCGCCGCGGCCGACGACCCGGACGCGGTCCGCGCCGAGCGCATCAAGCAGTACCAGGAGGAACTGATGCACCCCTACTACGCGGCGGAGCGCGGCCTCGTCGACGACGTCATCGACCCGGCGGAGACCCGTTCCGTGCTGATCCGCTCGCTGGCGATGCTCCGCACGAAGCACGCCACGCTCCCGTCCCGCAAGCACGGAAACCCGCCGGTGTGACGGCGATGACGACACCGGGCGCACCGGCCGCAGAGGAGCCGGCAGCAGACGTGGCCGCGGACGAACTGCTCATCCAGTTCGTCCGCGGCGAGCCGGACGACGAACAGGTGGCCGCCGCGACGGTCGCCCTGCTCGCGGTCCTCCGGCAGAAGGCCGTGGCCGACGACGACCAGGGCGGGCGCGGCGGCCAGAGCAGCCGGCCGCCGCGCTGGACCCCCGACAGCTACAGCCCGCCGGGCGCCTGGGCCTACGGCTGACAGCCACGAACTCTCCGCCTGTGCCCCGGATCCGCTGCGGATCCGGGGCACAGCCGTATGTCCACCGTATGGGTCCGCAGCGTGCGGTCCGCAGCGCTGAACTGCTGGGCCGGGCAACGGGCGGGCAAGGGCGGGCAACGGGCGGGCAACACTGAACCCACCGCCTCACTCACTGAGGCGGTGGGACGGTGGGGGGAGCGTTGGCGCGGGTTGGGGTCAGGCCGTCTGGTGCGCTCGGCGCGCGGCGACGGCTTTGGGGTAGCGGATCGTGAAGAGCACGGGAATCACGAAGCTGGCGACCTTGACGACGATCATGGGCGTCGTCGCGTGCGCGTCGGCGTGGATGATGAAGGCCAGCACGACGGCGGCGGCCGCGAAGGCGAGCCCCCACACCTGCGTGATGACGGCGTTGGTCCGGTAGAACGCCTCCGTGCGGGCGACCTTCTCCGGTACGAGTTTGCGTGCGATGCCGAGGGTGAACGGCCGACGGATGAGCAGCGAGCCCCAGGCGGTCAGGGCGAGCCATGCGTCGACAAGAGCCGGCCCGTAACGGACCAGATCCGAGTCCGGTTGCGCGTAGGACAGCCAGGCGATCCCCGCGAAGAACACGAACGCGCTGGTCTCGATCACCATCTCGTCCCAGTTCTTGCCGGACTTGCGATCGCGCCAGATCACCACTGTGGCGATCCCGAGCCCGACCAGTGCACCCTTGCGCCAGTCATCGCTTGTGGCGACGAAGGCATAGGCGATCCACGGGAGGAAGCTGATGAGGTAGCGGGTCATGGATAGCTCCTTTCTCGCATCCATTGCGACAGGCGGGACTAAAGCGCCCCTAAAGCGATCCACAGCCCGCAAGGGCATCAAAAAAGGCTACCCCCGTCGGGCGGGCCGTGCACAGGTTTCGCTTTAGCCGTCCGCAAGGAGCCGATCGCACGCTCTCGTGGATATCGCTCCACGGTCCACCGGAGCGTTGGATACGCATCTGGAGGAATCCATGGCCCGCCGCCTTTTCACGTCGGAATCGGTTACCGAGGGACACCCCGACAAAATCGCCGACCAGATCAGTGACTCCGTCCTCGACGCACTCCTCGGGCAGGACCGCACCGCCCGGGTCGCCGTCGAAACCCTGATCACGACCGGTCAGGTACATATCGCCGGTGAGGTCACCACGTCCGCGTATGCCGATATCCCGGCGATCGTGCGGCAGACGGTGCTGGATATCGGGTACGACTCCTCCGCGAAGGGGTTCGACGGGGCTTCGTGCGGTGTGTCCGTCTCGATCGGTGCACAGTCCCCGGACATCGCGCAGGGCGTCGACACCGCGTACGAGTCGCGGGTGGAGGGCGGCGAGGACGACCTCGACCGCCAGGGCGCCGGTGACCAGGGCCTGATGTTCGGCTACGCGTGCGACGACACCCCCGAGCTGATGCCGCTGCCCATCGCCCTCGCCCACCGCCTCTCCCGCCGGCTCTCCGCGGTTCGCAAGAGCGGCCGGCTGGCGTATCTGCGCCCGGACGGCAAGACCCAGGTCACCATCGAGTACGACGGCAGCAAGGCCGTCCGCCTCGACACCGTCGTGATCTCCAGCCAGCACGCGCCCGACATCAGCCTGGACTCCCTGCTCGCCCCGGACATCCGGGAGTTCGTCGTCGAGCCCGAGCTGGAAGCCCTCGGCCTCACGCTGTCGACGGAGGGCTACCGGCTCCTCGTCAACCCGACCGGACGGTTCGAGGTCGGCGGTCCGATGGGTGACGCCGGGCTGACCGGCCGGAAGATCATCGTCGACACGTACGGCGGGATGGCCCGGCACGGTGGCGGCGCGTTCTCCGGCAAGGACCCGTCCAAGGTGGACCGTTCCGCCGCCTACGCGATGCGCTGGGTCGCCAAGAACGTCGTCGCCGCCGATCTGGCGACGCGCTGCGAGGTGCAGGTCGCCTACGCCATCGGCAAGGCCGCCCCCGTCGGGCTGTTCGTCGAGACGTTCGGCACCGAGACCATCCCCGTGGCCCGCATCCAGGACGCCGTCAGCCAGGTCTTCGACCTGCGCCCGGCCGCCATCGTGCGTGACCTCGACCTGCTGCGGCCCATCTACGCGCAGACCGCCGCCTACGGCCACTTCGGCCGGACGGACGCCGACTTCACCTGGGAGTCCACCGACCGGGCGGCCAAACTCCGCCAGGCCGCCGGTCTCTGACAGCCGGCCGAGGAAGAGCACCGGAGGAGTGAGTGACTGAGATGCGCACCGCCATCACAGGATCCATCGCAACCGACCATCTGATGGTCTTCCCCGGTCGGTTCACCGACCACCTGGTCGCCGACCAGCTCCAGAACGTGTCCCTGTCCTTCCTCGCCGACACCCTGGAGGTCCGGCGGGGAGGGGTGGCGGCCAACATCGCCTTCGGCATGGGGCAGCTCGGCCTCGCCCCGGTGCTGGTCGGCGCGGTCGGCCCGGACTTCGCCGACTACCAGGTCTGGCTCAAGCAGCACGGCGTCGACACCGACTCCGTCCAGGTCTCCCACGAGCACCAGACGGCCCGCTTCGTCTGCACCACCGACTCGGTGCAGAACCAGATCGCCACGTTCTACGCGGGCGCCATGGCCGAGGCCCGCCGGATCGCCCTCGCCCCCGTCACGGAACGCGCCGGCGCCCTCGACCTGGTCGTCGTCGCGCCCAACGACCCCGAGGCGATGCTCCGGCACACCGCAGAATGCCGTGAGCTGGGCATTCCCTTCGCGGCCGATCCTTCGCAGCAACTCGCCCGGCTGGACGGGGAGCCGGTACGGCTGCTCCTCGATGGCCCACGCTTCCTCTTCAGCAACGAGTACGAGGCGGCGCTCCTCCAGGAACGCACCGGCTGGAGCGCCGACCAGGTGCTCCAGCACGTCGGCACCTGGATCACCACGCTCGGCGCCAAGGGTGTCCGCATCGAGCGCGCGGGCGAGGCACCGCTCCTCGTACCGGCCGCCCCGACCACCGGCGCCACCGAACCCACCGGGGTCGGCGACGCCTTCCGCGCCGGGTTCCTGGCCGGCGTCACCTGGGATCTCACCCTCCGGCGCTCGGCCGAACTGGGCTGCGCCCTGGCCACCGTCGTCCTCGAATCGGTCGGCACCCAGGAGTACCACCTGGACCGCACCGACCTCCTCACCCGGCTGCGGACCGGCTACGGCACCGAGTCCGCCACCGAGCTCGAACCGCGGCTGTCCTACCTGGCGAGGTCCCTGTGAGCGTGAGCCAGGAGAGGGTGCGGCTGCTGCGGGACGCGTTCGCGTCGCGGGTGGTGGTGGGCGACGGCGCCATGGGCACGATGCTCCAGGCGCAGGACCCGTCGATGGACGACTTCGAGAACCTGGAGGGGTGCAACGAGGTTCTGAACGTCACCCGGCCGGACATCGTCCGGTCGGTGCACGAGGAGTACTTCGCGGCGGGTGTCGACTGCGTCGAGACCAACACCTTCGGGGCGAACCTGGCGGCACTGGGGGAGTACGACATCCCCGGCCGCATTCATGAACTCTCGGTCTCCGGTGCCCGGTTGGCCCGCGAGGTGGCGGACGGCTTCGCCACGCCCGACCGGCCGCGCTGGGTGCTCGGCTCCGTCGGGCCGGGCACCAAGCTCCCGACCCTCGGCCACGCCCCCTACGCACTGCTGCGGGACGGCTACGAGGAGAACGTCGCCGGCCTCATCGAGGGCGGCGCGGACGCGATCCTGGTGGAGACCACCCAGGACCTGCTCCAGACCAAGGCCGCCATCGTCGGCGCCCGGCGGGCGATGAGCTCCGCGGGCATCCACCTGCCGCTGATCTGCCAGGTCACGGTGGAGACGACGGGCACGATGCTGCTCGGCTCCGAGATCGGCGCGGCGCTGACGGCGCTGGAGCCGCTCGGCATCGACATGATCGGGCTGAACTGCGCCACCGGCCCCGCCGAGATGAGCGAGCACCTGCGGTATCTTGCCCGGCACGCCCGTATCGCCGTCTCCTGCATGCCGAACGCCGGCCTGCCGGTGCTGGGCAAGGACGGTGCGCACTACCCGCTGTCGCCGGAGGAACTGGCGGACGCGCACGAGACGTTCGTGGGCGAGTACGGGTTGTCGCTGGTCGGCGGCTGCTGCGGCACCACCCCCGAGCACCTGCGCCAGGTCGTGGAGCGGGTGCGGGGCCTGGATGTCGTGCAGCGCAGCCCGCGCCCCGAGCCGGGCGCCGCCTCGCTCTACCAGACCGTCCCGTTCCGGCAGGACGCGTCGTATCTGGCGATCGGTGAGCGGACGAACGCCAACGGCTCGAAGAAGTTCCGTGAGGCGATGCTCGAAGGGCGCTGGGACGACTGCGTCGAGATGGCCCGCGACCAGATCCGCGAGGGCGCGCACCTGCTGGACCTGTGCGTGGACTACGTCGGGCGTGACGGGGTCGCGGACATGGCCGAGGTCGCGGGCCGTTTCGCGACGGCGTCGACGCTGCCGATCGTGCTGGACTCCACCGAGGTCCCGGTGCTGCGGGCGGGGTTGGAGAAGCTGGGTGGTCGGGCGGTCATCAACTCCGTGAACTACGAGGACGGTGACGGTCCCGAGTCCCGGTTCGCGCAGATCACGGCGCTGGCGGCCGAACATGGTGCCGCGCTGATCGCGCTGACGATCGACGAGGAGGGCCAGGCCCGCACCCCGGAGCACAAGGTCGCCATCGCGGAGCGGCTCATCGAGGACCTGACCACCAACTGGGGCATCCTTGAATCGGACATCCTCGTCGACTGTCTGACCTTCACGATCGCGACCGGTCAGGAGGAGTCCCGCAAGGACGGGATCTCGACGATCGAGGCGATCCGTGAGCTGAAGCGCCGCCATCCGATGGTGCAGACGACGCTGGGTCTGTCGAACATCTCCTTCGGCCTGAATCCGGCCGCCCGTGTCGTGCTGAACTCGGTCTTCCTGAACGAGTGTGTGGACGCCGGCCTGGACTCCGCGATCGTGCACGCCAGCAAGATCGTGCCGATCGCCCGCATTCCTGAGGAGCAGCGGGAGATCGCGCTGGATCTGGTCCATGACCGGCGTCGTGAGGGTTATGACCCGTTGCAGGCTTTCCTGGCGGCGTTCGAGGGCGTCGACATGAAGTCCGTCAAGGCCGGCCGTGCGGAGGAACTGGCTGCGCTGCCGCTGGACGAGCGGTTGCAGCGGCGGATCATCGACGGGGAGAAGAACGGTCTGGAGCAGGATCTCGATGAGGCGCTGACCGTTCAGTCGGCTCTGCGGATCGTCAATGACACGTTGTTGGAGGGTATGAAGGTCGTCGGTGAGCTGTTCGGTTCGGGTCAGATGCAGCTGCCGTTCGTGCTGCAGTCCGCGGAGGTCATGAAGACCGCGGTCGCCTACCTCGAACCGCACATGGAGAAGTCCGACGCCGACGGCAAGGGCACCATCGTGCTGGCCACGGTCCGTGGCGACGTCCATGACATCGGCAAGAACCTGGTCGACATCATCCTGTCCAACAACGGCTACAACGTCGTGAACCTCGGCATCAAGCAGCCGGTGGCGGCGATCCTGGACGCGGCGACCGAGCACAAGGCCGATGTGATCGGGATGTCGGGTCTCCTGGTGAAATCCACCGTGATCATGAAGGAGAACCTGCAGGAGCTCAACCAGCGCAAGATGGCCGCCGACTACCCCGTCATTCTGGGTGGCGCAGCATTGACCCGCGCCTATGTCGAGCAGGACCTGCACGAGATCTACGAGGGCGAGGTCCGCTACGCCCGCGACGCGTTCGAAGGCCTGCGGCTGATGGACGCGCTGATCGCCGTCAAGCGCGGCGTCCCCGGCGCCACCCTTCCCGAGCTCAAGCAGCGCCGCGTGGCCGCCGTGGACCGTCCCGCACGCGGCCCGGTGGCCCCGGAACCGCTGCCCGCCCGCTCCGACGTGGCCGCCGACAACCCCGTCCCGAAGGCGCCGTTCCTGGGGACGCGGATCGTGAAGGGCATTCCGCTCGCGGAGTACTCCTCCTGGCTGGACGAGCGGGCCACGTTCATGGGCCAGTGGGGCCTGAAGTCCGGCCGTGGCGGCGGGCCTTCGTACGAGGAACTGGTCGAGACGGAGGGCCGGCCGCGGCTGCGGATGTGGCTGGACCGGCTGCACACCGAGAACATGCTGGAGGCGGCCGTGGTCTACGGCTACTTCCCCTGCGTGTCCAAGGGCGACGACCTGATCATCCTGGACGAGAAGACCGGCGGCGAGAGCCACCGCTTCACGTTCCCCCGCCAGCACCGCGACCGGCACCTCTGCCTGTCGGACTTCTTCCGCCCCGAGGGCAGCGGTGAGCCCGATGTCATCGCGCTCACCGTCGTGACCATGGGGAACCGGGTCTCCGAGGTGGCGAACGAGCTGTTCGCCGCCAACGCCTACCGCGACTATCTCGAACTGCACGGTCTCTCCGTCCAGTTGACCGAGGCGCTGGCCGAGTACTGGCACGCCCGGATCCGCACCGAACTGGGGATCACGGGCGCCGACCCGGACAACCTGGACGCGATGTTCCGCACCGAGTACCAGGGCTGCCGCTACTCGCTCGGCTACCCGGCCTGCCCGGACCTGGAGGACCGCGCCAAGATCATGGACCTTCTCAAGCCGGAACGTATCGGCGTCGTCCTGTCCGAGGAGTTCCAGCTGCACCCGGAGCAGTCCACCGACGCGATCGTCATCCACCACCCGGAAGCCAGCTACTACAAGGCGTGAGGAGGACCGTCCCCGCTATGACCACCGCATTGACCACCGCATTGATCACCGCTATGACCCCCGCTATGACCCCCGTTGTGAATGCGCCGACGACCAGTAACAACCTGCGCGATGTCCTCGCCGCCGGGCAGCGCACGTTCTCGTTCGAGTTCTTCCCTCCGAAGACGGACGCGGGCGAGCGCGTCCTGTGGGACGCGGTCCGCCGTATCGAGGCCGTCGGTCCCACCTTCGTGTCCGTCACCTACGGCGCCGGCGGCTCCTCGCGCGACCGGACCGTGGACGTCACCCGGCGGATCGCCACCGAGACGACGCTGCGCCCGGTCGCCCATCTGACCGCGGTCGGCCACACGGTGGCGGAGCTGCGGCAGATCGTCGGCCGGTACGCGGACGCCGGGATCCGCGACGTCCTCGTCCTGCGCGGCGACCCGCCGGGCGACCCGCGCGGCCCGTGGCAGCGGCATCCCGGAGGCCTGGACCACGCGGCGGACCTCGTCGAACTCGTCCGTTCCATCGGCGACTTCAGCATCGGCGTGGCGGCCTTCCCCGAACGCCACCCCCGCTCCCTGAACTGGGACGACGACATCCGGCACTTCGTCGACAAGTGCCGGGCGGGCGCCGACTACGCCATCACCCAGATGTTCTTCGACGCGGACGACTACCTGCGGCTGCGCGACCGGGTGGCCGCCGCGGGATGCGACACCCCGATCATCCCGGAGATCATGCCCGCCACCGACGTCCGGCAGATCCGGCGCTTCGCGGAGCTGAGCGACGCGACCTTCCCGCCGGCGCTGGCCGAGCAGCTGGCGGCGGCGCAGGACGCCCCGGCGACCGCCCACCGGATCGGGGTGGACCACGCGACGCGGCTGGCCCAGCGCCTGCTCGACGCCGGTGCCCCCGGCCTGCACTACATCACCCTCAACCGGTCCACCGCGACGCTTGAGATCCACCAGAACACAAGGAGCGCAGATGCCGTCCCTCACCGCCGCTGATTTCAAGGTCGCGGACCTCTCCCTCGCCGCTTACGGCCGCAAGGAGATCATCATGGCCGAGCACGAGATGCCCGGTCTGATGTCGATCCGCGCCGAGTACGCGGCGTCCAAGCCGCTGGCCGGCGCGCGGATCACCGGCTCGCTGCACATGACGATCCAGACCGCCGTCCTCATCGAGACCCTGGTCGCGCTGGGTGCGGAGGTCCGCTGGGCGTCGTGCAACATCTTCTCCACCCAGGACCACGCGGCGGCGGCGGTCGCGGTCGGCCCGACCGGCACGCCCGAGGACCCGCAGGGCACCTCCGTCTTCGCCTGGAAGGGCGAGACGATGGAGGAGTACTGGTGGTGTGCCGAGCAGGCCGTCACCTGGCCCGACGGCGGCCTGAACATGATCCTGGACGACGGCGGCGACGTCACGCTGCTGATCCACAAGGGCGTCGAGTTCGAGAAGGCCGGCGCGGTCCCGGACTCCGCCGAGGGCGACTCCGAGGAGTACGGCTACATCCTCGACCTGCTGCGCCGCACCCAGGCGGAGAGCCCCGGCAAGTGGACCACCACGGCGGCCCTCATCAAGGGCGTCACCGAGGAGACCACGACCGGCGTCCACCGGCTCTACGAGATGCGGCGCGACGGCGGCCTGCTCTTCCCCGCGATCAACGTCAACGACTCCGTCACCAAGTCGAAGTTCGACAACAAGTACGGCTGCCGCCACTCGCTCATCGACGGCCTCAACCGTGCCACGGACGTGCTGATCGGCGGCAAGGTCGCCGTCGTCCTCGGCTACGGCGACGTCGGCAAGGGCTGTGCGGAGTCGCTGCGCGGCCAGGGCGCCCGGGTGATCGTCACCGAGATCGACCCGATCTGCGCACTGCAGGCGGCGATGGACGGTTACCAGGTCACGACCCTGGAGGAGGTCGTCTCCGAGGGTGACATCTTCGTGACGACGACCGGCAACAAGGACATCATCATGGCCGCCGACATGGCGAAGATGAAGCACCAGGCCATCGTCAGCAACATCGGCCACTTCGACAACGAGATCGACATGGCGGGCCTCGCCAAGGTCCCCGGCATCGTCAAGGACGAGGTCAAGCCCCAGGTCCACACCTGGAAGTTCCCCGACGGGCACACCATCATCGTGCTGTCCGAGGGCCGCCTGATGAACCTCGGCAACGCGACCGGCCACCCGTCCTTCGTGATGTCGAACTCCTTCGCCAACCAGACGATCGCCCAGATCGAACTCTTCACCAAGACCGCCGATTACCCCATCGGTGTCTATGTGCTCCCCAAGCACCTGGACGAGAAGGTCGCCCGCCTCCACCTCGACGCCCTCGGGGTGAAGCTCACCGCCCTGCGCCCGGAGCAGGCCGCCTACCTCGGCGTCCCGGTCGAAGGCCCGTACAAGGCGGACCACTACCGCTACTGACACCACTCCTGATATCGCCACTGATCCACCCGGTACCGGTGGGTGGAGGGCGTGACGTGACGGGCGCTGCGGGGTTCATCTCCATGTGAACGGAACCTCGCAGTCCTGGCTGCCGCGCTTCAACCTCCTCGTCCCTCTCGTGAGGTCGCTCGCCGATCCGGCCGCGGTCCTGGCGGGCGCCGTCCTCGTCGGGGTGCAGGCGCTGCGGCTCGGGCAGTGGATCGTCGACGACGCGGCCATCACGTACGCCTACGCGCGCAGCATCGACGAGGGGTACGGCCCGGCCCAGCAAGCCGGTGCCCCGCCGGTGGAGGGGTACTCCAACCCGGCGTGGCTGGCGCTGCTGGTGGCCGGGCGGCGGCTGCGGCTGTTCGACCACGGGGCGCTGTTCGGGGTCTCGGACCTCGTGTGGTTCCCCAAAGCGCTGGCGCTGCTGTGCGTGATCGGCATGCTGGCCGCGGTTTCGTTCGCGGCGCGGGCGGTGCTGCCGGGGCGGGGGTGGACCGTGACGCTGCTCGCCGGTGCGGCGATGGCCGGGAACGTCTCGCTGGTGGTCTGGCTGTTCTCCGGACTGGAGAACCCGCTGTACGGCCTCGCCGTCACGACCCTCGCGGCCCTGCTGGCCCGGTCCGTCGCCCGCGACGCCCTGCTGCGGCCGGGCACCGCCGTCGTGGCCGGCCTCCTCGCGCTGCTCGCCGCGCTCACCCGCCCGGACGGCATCATCTACGCGGCCGCGTACCCCCTGACGACGCTGCTGCTCGCGCGCCGGCGGCGCATGGCTCGTGCGATCGCTTTGTCGACAGCGACCATCGCTCTCCCTTACGCGACTCATCTGCTCTGGAGGCATGCGGAGTTCGGCCGCTGGGTCCCCAACACCGCGGTCGCGAAGGCCCAGCGGGCACCGGACCTGGCCGGCCTCGCCCGCACCACCGAGCTGCTCTCCTTCGCGGGCTGGACCCTGGTCCTCGCCGCGCTGGGCTGCACGGCCGCCGCACTCGCCCGCCCGGGTCCGGGCCGCCGAGCGCTGCTCGCCGTGCTCGTCCCGCTCGCCCTTGCCCTGACCGCCTACGGGACGCTGCAGCGCGACTGGATGGCCCTCTACCGCTTCGCGACCCCGGTATGGACGCTCGCGGCCTTCGCCGGCGCGCTGGCCGCCGTCACCGTATGGGACCGTGAACGGCCGCGCGGACGCGCGGTCCTGGCGTCGGCGCTCCTCGTCGGATCCGTCCTGTCACTGGCCGGACAGCGGCCCCGCGCGGCGGAGTTCCAGGCCGACCCGACGCTGTCGATGTGCTACGTCGCCGACCGCTACGGACGGTTGTTCAACACCTACGCAGACCGGCTCGCCCTGCCACCCGACGCCGGCCTCCTGCTCCCCGACCTCGGCGGCACCCTCCTGACCAGCCGGCTCCGCATCACCGACCTCGCGGGCCTCACCGACCCGGCCATCGCGGACGCCTACGCGGCGAACGACACGAGCCGCCTGCGCAGCTACGTCTTCGACACCGTGCGCCCCACGTTCATCCACGTCCACCACCCCTGGCCGGCCATCTCCGGCCTCACCCCCGCAGCCCTCACCGCCCACGGCTACGTGCCGCTCTCCACCCGGACGGACACCGGCGACTGGATCCGCCGCGCCGCCGTCCCCGACCCCACCCGCCTCACGGCCCTCCAACACACCACCCTCCCCGCCATCCCCCGCTCCACCCACCTCCGCGCCACCACCCCCACCCACCCCTGCGGCCCCCGCCTCACCCCGACGCCCTGACCATGAACACCCAGGCCCCGACTGCTCCCGCCGGACATCCGGAATGCCGATCGCTATCCGCCTCCTGGCGCCGCCCGCATGACGCAACGACAGCTCGCCCGCTGACGACACAGGTCTGCCCGGAAGGGCGTTCGGCTGGATATGGCTGGAGATACGCGAAGACCCCGTCCCCAGCGTTTCCGCTGGTTACGGGGTCCTCGGACACTTCTTGCGAAGTGCCCCCGGCAGGATTCGAACCTGCGCACCCGGCTCCGGAGGCCGATGCTCTATCCCCTGAGCTACGGGGGCGTGTCGTCCGCAGTAGCGGTGACGGGTGAAACCCTACCAGCTTGTGCATGGTGCCTGGGTACAGGGTTTTGGGGTGTTGGCCCGAAGGGGGTGGGGGTCGTAGGGGAGGGCTTTAGCGCATGGGGTGCGGTGGGCGGGGGCGGGTTCGGAAAGCTCCCTCTCACGGGGAAGAAGTGGGCAAAACGCGGACGGATCGCGATGGCCCCGCCTACTCTTCGAGATGTGCCGGGCGTGTCCGGCCGGGTCCTTGTGGTCGACGACAACAAGGTCATCCGGCAGCTGATCAGGGTCAATCTCGAGCTGGAGGGCTTCGAGGTCGTGACCGCGGCTGATGGTGCCGAATGCCTGGACATCGTCCACCGGGTGCAGCCCGATGTGATCACGCTCGATGTGGTGATGCCGCGGCTGGACGGACTGCGTACGGCGGCCCGGCTGCGGTCCGACGCGCGGACGCGGGACATACGGATCGCGATCGTCAGCGCGTGCACCCAGCTCGAGGTCGAGCGCGGCGTGGCGGCCGGGGTGGACGCGTTCCTGGGGAAGCCGTTCGAGCCCTCCGATCTGGTGAACATGGTGCGGCGGCTGGCCCATGGCGCACCGGGCGCCCCCGGCGCTCCCGGTGGTGAATCGTCCGCCGGCGCGCCCACCGAGGGCCAGGCGGCCGCGGCCCCCGGTACCGGTTGCGGCTGACGTTGCGGGTGGGGTGACGCCCGCCCCGTCCGGCGCCTTCACCGCTCGCGAAAGAGTGGAGGGCGGCGAAACCCGGTCGCATGGGCACCCCCCTCCTCGCCTACCCTTTCCGTGTGACCCCCGCTGAGCTCTCCCGTGCTGTTCTGAGCACGGTTCGCCGCGCCGTCGCGGCCGATGAGCTGCGGGTGACGGTGCCGGACCGGATCAGCGTGCAGCGTCCACCCCGGCCCGGGTGCGGCGACTACGCGACGAATGTCGCGCTGCAGCTCGCGGGCGCCGCGGGGTGCCCCCCGCGGGAGGTCGCGGAGGTGCTGCGCAAGCGGCTGGCGACGGAACCCGGTATCGCTCAGGTGGTGATCGCGGGCCCCGGCTTCCTGAACATCACGCTCGACGCGGCGGCCTACGGGGACGTGGTGCGCAAGGTGCTGGAGCGGGGCGCGGCCTACGGCCACGGCGACTCCCTCGCCGGCACGAACGTGACACCCGTCCATGACGGCGAGCCCCGCGCGGCGGTCACCGCCGAGGCGCTGGAGCGGCTGCTGCGTTCCTGCGGTGCCAATACCGGGGCTGAAGGCCCCACCGAACCCGCACCCCCCGAACCCGTCTCCGTCCGTCCCGCCGGCGCCACCGCCGCCCAGCTCTGCGAGCTCCTCGGCCCCGACGCCGCCCGCTGGGCGCTACTGCGCCCCCCGGCCGACGACACACCGTCCCTGGATCCCGCCGTCCTGCTCTCTCAGCGCTCCGGCAATCCGCTCTTCCGGGTCCGTTACGCGCACGCCCGCAGCCGGGCACTGCTCCGCAACGCCCACGATCTGGGCATCGAACCCTCCTCAGACGCTTCGGACGGTACGTTTCACCATCCCGCGGAGACGGACCTCCTCGGCCTGATCGCCGACTACCCCCGTGTCGTAGAGACCGCTGCCCGGCACCGCGCCCCCGATCGGGTCGCCCGCCATCTGGAACGGCTCGCCGACGCTTTCCTCCGCTTCCACGACGAGTGCCCGCCGCTGCCGCGCGGCGACGAGAAACCCTTGGCCGCCCACCGTGTCCGGCTGTCGCTCGCCGAAGCGACCGGCACGGTGCTGGCAGGCGGCCTGGACCTGCTCGGCATCAGCGCGCCAGAACACCTCTGAGGAGACAGAGCCCCGTGAGTAGATCCGCCCACCCCGCCGGGCCCCGCTACGCCGACGTCATGCCCGAGGGGCATTACACCGCGCCCCCCGCCGACCTGAACGTCCTCGATCCGCGCGTGTGGGCCCGTACGGTCACCCGCAACACGGACGGTGCGGCCGAGGTCGGCGGCCTGGACGTGCGCGATCTCGCCGAGGAGTTCGGCACGCCCGCCTACTTCCTCGACGAGGAGGACTTCCGGGCCCGCTGCCACGCCTGGCGCGACGCGTTCGGCGAGGGCGCGGACGTGTTCTACGCGGGGAAGGCGTTCCTGTCGCGGGCGGTCGTGAAGTGGCTGTTCGAGGAGGGGCTCAACCTCGACGTGTGTTCCGGCGGCGAGCTGGCGGTGGCGCTGTCGGCGGGGATGCCGGCCGACCGCATCGCGCTGCACGGCAACAACAAGTCGCTGGAGGAGATCGAGCGCGCCATCGAGGTGGGTGTCGGGCGGATCGTCCTGGACTCGTTCCAGGAGATCGTCCGGGTCGCGCACGTCGCCGAGCGGCTCGGAAAGCGCCAGCGGGTGCAGATCCGGGTGACCGTCGGTGTCGAGGCGCACACGCACGAGTTCATCGCGACGGCGCACGAGGACCAGAAGTTCGGGCTGGCGCTCGCCGGCGGGCAGGCGGCCGAGGCGGTGCGCCGGGTCCTGAAGCTCGACGCGCTGGACCTGGTCGGCATCCACTCGCACATCGGATCGCAGATCTTCGACATGGCCGGCTTCGAGGTCGCCGCGCGCCGCGTGGTGTCGCTGCTCGCCGAGGTCCGTGACGAGCACGGTGTGGAGCTGCCCGAGATCGACCTGGGCGGCGGCCTCGGCATCGCCTACACCTCGGAGGACGACCCGGCCGAGCCGCACGACATCGCCAGGGCGCTGCGGGAGATCGTCACCCGTGAGTGCGAGGCGAACCGGCTGGGCGTGCCGCGGCTGTCCGTGGAGCCGGGCCGGGCGATCGTCGGCCCGACGGCGTTCACGCTGTACGAGGTGGGCACCGTGAAGCCGCTGGAGGGTCTGCGGACGTATGTGAGCGTGGACGGCGGGATGTCCGACAACATCCGCACCGCGCTGTACGACGCCGAGTACAGCGTCTCCCTGGTGTCCAGGACGTCCACGGCCGAGCCGATGCTCGCGCGGGTCGTCGGCAAGCACTGCGAGTCCGGCGACATCGTCGTCAAGGACGCGTTCCTGCCCGCCGACCTCGCGCCCGGCGATCTGCTCGCGGTTCCGGCGACCGGGGCGTACTGCCGTTCCATGGCGAGCAATTACAACCATGCTCTGCGGCCGCCCGTGGTGGCCGTGAATGATGGCGGGGCGCGGGTGATCGTGCGACGGGAGACGGAGGACGATCTCCTGCGTCTTGACGTCGGCTGACGTGAAATCTCAAAAATAGCGGGGCTGATCTCACACACCGGACACGGGATGGATTCTCGCGTCCGGTGCGTGAGACTGGTCCCACCCCGAGAGCTGTGAGAAACGAGGTCGGATGATGCGTACGCGTCCGCTGAAGGTGGCGCTGCTGGGCTGTGGTGTGGTCGGCTCAGAGGTGACGCGCATCATGACGACGCAGGGCGCCGATCTCGCCGCGCGGATCGGAGCCCCGGTCGAGCTGGCCGGCATCGCGGTGCGGCGCCCCAACCGGGTGCGCGCCGGAGTGCCCGCCGAGCTGCTCACCACCGACGCCACCGCCCTGGTCAAACGGGGCGACATCGACGTCGTCATCGAGGTGATCGGCGGCATCGAACCGGTCCGCACCCTCATCACCACCGCCTTCGAGCACGGCGCGTCCGTGGTCAGCGCCAACAAGGCGCTGCTCGCCGCGGACGGCGCGACGCTGCACGCCGCCGCCGCCGCGCACAAGGTCGACCTCTACTACGAGGCCGCCGTGGCCGGTGCCATCCCGCTGATCCGCCCGCTGCGCGAGTCGCTGGCCGGCGACAAGATCAACCGGGTGATGGGCATCGTCAACGGCACGACGAACTTCATCCTCGACAAGATGGACTCCAGCGGCGCCGGCTACTCCGAGGCGCTCGACGAGGCCACCGCACTCGGCTACGCCGAGGCCGACCCGACCGCCGACGTGGAGGGCTTCGACGCCGCCGCCAAGGCCGCGATCCTGGCCGGGATCGCCTTCCACACCCGCGTGACCATGGACGATGTGTATCGCGAGGGCCTCACCGAGGTCACCGCCGCCGATATCGCGTCCGCCAAGCGGATGGGCTGCACCGTCAAGCTGCTGGCCATCTGCGAGCGCAGCGTCGACGGCAGGTCCGTCACCGCCCGGGTCCACCCGGCGATGATCCCGCTCAGCCACCCGCTGGCGAGCGTCCGTGAGGCGTACAACGCGGTCTTCGTCGAGGCGGAGGCCGCGGGTCAGCTCATGTTCTACGGTCCCGGCGCGGGCGGCGCACCCACCGCCTCCGCCGTACTCGGCGACCTCGTGGCCGCCTGCCGCAACAAACTGGCAGGCACCACAGGCGCCGGCGAGTCCGCGTACACGCAACTGCCGGTGAGCCCGATGGGCGATGTGGTCACCCGCTACCACATCAGCCTTGACGTGGCGGACAAACCGGGTGTTCTCGCCCAGGTCGCCACCGTTTTCGCGGAACACGACGTGTCGATCGACACGGTCCGCCAGCAGGGCAAGGACGGCGAAGCGTCCCTCGTCGTCGTCACTCACCGTGCGCCCGACGCCGCCCTGTCGGCGACCGTCGGAGCACTGCGGAAGCTCGACACCGTGCGCGGTGTCGCCAGCATCATGCGCGTGGAAGGGGAGTAACCCACTATGAACGCTGTCACCGACCACCCCCGAATGTCCGGCACCCACCAGTGGCGCGGCATCATCGAGGAGTACCGCAGCCGGCTGCCGGTCTCGGCGGACTCCCCGGTCGTCACGCTCCTGGAGGGTGGCACTCCGCTCGTTCCCGCCCAGCTGCTCTCCGAGCTGACCGGCTGCGACGTGTTCCTCAAGGTCGAGGGCGCCAACCCCACCGGCTCCTTCAAGGACCGCGGGATGACCATGGCGATCACCCGGGCCAAGGAGGAGGGTGCCAAGGCCGTCATCTGCGCCTCCACCGGCAACACCTCCGCCTCGGCGGCCGCCTACGCGGTGCGCGCCGGAATGGTCTGCGCGGTCCTGGTGCCGCAGGGCAAGATCGCACTCGGCAAGATGGGCCAGGCGCTGATCCACGGCGCGAAGATCCTGCAGGTCGACGGCAACTTCGACGACTGCCTGGACCTGGCCCGCGGACTGTCGGAGAAGTACCCCGTGGCGCTGGTCAATTCGGTCAACCCGGTACGTATCGAGGGCCAGAAGACCGCGGCGTTCGAGATCGTCGACGCGCTCGGCGACGCGCCCGACATTCACCTGCTTCCGGTGGGCAACGCGGGCAACATCACGGCGTACTGGCGCGGCTACCGCGAGTACGCGGCCGACGGCATCTCCACCCGCAAGCCGCGCATGTGGGGCTTCCAGGCGTCCGGTTCCGCTCCGATCGTCAACGGCGCTCCGGTGCGCAGCCCGCAGACCATCGCGACCGCGATCCGGATCGGCAACCCCGCCTCCTGGCAGTTCGCCGAGGAGGCGCGGGACGAGTCCGGCGGTCTGATCGAAGCGGTGACCGACCGTCAGATCCTCTCCGCGTACCGACTGTTGGCCGCCAAGGAGGGCGTCTTCGTGGAGCCCGCCTCGGCCGCTTCCGTCGCGGGTCTGCTCAAGGCGCTCGAAGAAGGCAAGGTCGACCCGGGTCAGCGGATCGTCTGCACCGTGACCGGCAACGGCCTCAAGGACCCGGACTGGGCGGTCGCCGGAGCGCCCCAGCCGGTCACCGTGGCGGTCGACGCCGACGCCGCGGCCGAGAAGCTCGGGCTGGTCTGACGCGGCGCCGTGGCGAAGGGGCGCACGAAGAAGCTCGCGACACGCATCACGCGCTGTTCGTGCGCCCTATGTCGCAGCAGAACCTTCCTTCGATAGGCTGACCCCAGCGGCGCCGCAGTGCGCCGATCCGGCTCATGCCACAGGCATTGCCGCTCCTGCCGCACACCGCAGCCCCGCCGTACACCGCCGATGGCTGGCATTCCGGGGCAGAACCGCCCTTCGCACCGGAACAAGCACCTGCACAACAGGCACCAGCGCAACGAGCACCACCTGCACCAGAACAAACACCAGCACAAGGAGAATCGTCGAACGATGGCCGGTCCCGCGTTCCGCGCCGCCGCGGTCCGAGTGCGCGTCCCCGCGACCAGCGCCAACCTCGGGCCCGGCTTTGACGCCTTCGGCCTGGCGCTGGGCCTGTACGACGATGTCGTGGTCCGGGTCGCCGACTCCGGGCTGCATGTCGACATCGCCGGCGAGGGCGCCGAGAATCTGGCCCGCGACGAGAAGCACTTGGTCGTGCGCTCGATGCGGACCGCCTTCGATCTGCTCGGCGGACAGCCGCGCGGCCTCGAGGTGGTCTGCGCCAACCGCATCCCGCACGGCCGCGGCCTGGGCTCCTCGTCCGCCGCGATCTGCGCCGGGATCATGGCCGCCCGCGCCGTGACGATAGGCGGCCCCGAGCGTCTCGACGACGCCGCGCTGCTGGAACTGGCCACCGAGATCGAGGGCCACCCCGACAACGTCGCCGCCTGTCTGCTCGGCGGCTTCACCCTCGCCTGGACCGAGTCCGGTGCCGCCCGCGCGATCCGGATGGATCCGGCGGCCTCCGTCGTCCCGGTGGTGTTCGTACCGTCCAAGCCGGTACTGACCGAGGTCGCCCGCGGCCTCCTGCCGCGCACCGTCCCGCATGTGGACGCCGCGGTGAACGCGGGCCGCGCGGCGCTGCTGGTGGAGGCGCTCACCCGCCGTCCCGAGCTATTGCTGCCCGCCACCGAGGACCGGCTGCACCAGGACTACCGTGCTCCCGCCATGCCCGAAAGTGTGGCTCTGGTGAACCGGCTGCGTGCCGACGGCGTCCCTTCAGTCATCTCGGGAGCGGGGCCCACGGTCCTCGCGCTCACCGAGGAAGGCGCCGCGGACAAAGTCTCCCGGCTCGCGGGCGAGGGGTGGGCGGCGAACCGTCTGGCCCTCGACGCGGCAGGGGCCTGTGTACTGCCCCTGGCAGTGGGGCAGTGACACGATTGCCGGTTGGAGAGAGGGGGAATGTTTGTTGGATCCGGTAGTGTTAATGTCAAGCCTGCACTCGACGGCCCATGCATACGAATGGTGCCGAAGTGCACGCAGAAGTGATCTGTGTCCCTTCTGGGGACCGCCACTCTTCCGGGAGCCTCCCACACTGCCTGAGCATCCTGCCTAAGCAGTGTCGAGCACGCTCCGGAGTCGGCGCGAATTATCTCCTTGAACCTTCGCGCCGGAACCATGTAGGTATTTCTGCCGCCATCAGGCGGACCATCGCCCCGGCTCTGAGCAGCGGAAACGCCCAGATCCGGACAGCACAACCGGTCGCCGAGCCAGACAGGCCGACGTCCGCTCCAGGGAAGGACCCTTCGTGAGCGACACCACCGATCTGATGGGCGTGCGTGCAGACGCCGCGCCCGCTCCGGACGCCGCTGCCGCGCCTGCCACCGGTGCTGCCCCCAAGCGCCGCCGGTCGGGGACCGGCCTCGACGGCATGGTCCTGGCAGAGCTGCAGCAGCTTGCCTCCGGTCTCGGTATCAAGGGCACCGCGCGGATGCGCAAGAGCCAGCTGATCGAGACGATCAAGGAGACGCAGGCCGGCAAGGGTGCGGCCACCAGCGCTCCCAAGGCCGCCGCGGTAGCCGGGACGGCGACCGCCGAGCCCGTTGCCGAGAAGCCGAAGCGCCGGGCGACCTCCCGGGCCCGCACGGTGGAGAGCTCCGAGCCCGCTGTCGCGGCTCCGGCCGCCGCCGCGCCGTCCGAGGCGAAGCAGATCGAAATTCCCGGCCAGCCCGCCGGTGAGCAGCCCAAGGCTGCCAGGAACGAGCGGGCCGGCGAGCGCGCCGAGGCCGCAGTTGACGGTGCCGAGGGCAAGCCCGCCGCCGACGGCAGGACCGCGGCCGGCGAGGAGCGCCAGGACCGCCAGCGCGGCCAGCGCGGCGACCGGCAGAACGACCGCCGCGAGCGGCAGGAGCGGCAGCGCGAGCGCCGCAACAACCGTGGCGACGAGAACGGCGCGGCCGCCGCGGGCGGCGGCGCGGAGGGCGGCAACCGCCAGAACCGCGGCAACCAGGGCGGCGGCCAGGGCCAGAGCCCGCAGGGCCAGAGCCAGGGCGGCCAGAACCAGGGCCAGGGCCGCGACCAGGGCCAGGGCCGCGACCAGGGCCAGGGCGGCCAGGGTCAGGGCCGTGACCAGAGCCAGGGTCAGAACGCGCAGGACGACGACGAGTTCGGTGACGGCCGCGGCCGCCGTCGGGGCCGTTACCGCGACCGCCGCGGGCGGGGCAGCAACCGCCGCGATGAGCAGCAGCAGTTCGGCAACGAGCCGACGGTCAACGACGACGACGTCCTGATCCCCGTCGCGGGCATCCTGGACATTCTCGACAACTACGCGTTCATCAGGACGTCCGGCTACCTGCCGGGTCCGAACGACGTGTACGTCTCGCTCGCCCAGGTCCGCAAGAACGGTCTGCGCAAGGGTGATCACGTCACCGGCGCCGTCCGCCAGCCCAAGGACGGCGAGCGCCGCGAGAAGTTCAACGCGCTGGTCCGGCTGGACTCGGCGAACGGCATGGCGGCGGACTCCGGCCGCGGCCGTCCGGAGTTCCAGAAGCTGACCCCGCTGTACCCGCAGGACCGGCTCCGCCTGGAGACCGACCCGGGTGTGCTGACGACCCGGATCATCGACCTGGTCGCGCCGATCGGCAAGGGCCAGCGTGGTCTGATCGTGGCCCCGCCGAAGACCGGTAAGACCATGATCATGCAGGCGATCGCCAACGCGATCACCGTGAACAACCCCGAGTGCCACCTGATGGTCGTCCTGGTCGACGAGCGTCCGGAAGAGGTCACCGACATGCAGCGGTCGGTGAAGGGCGAGGTCATCTCCTCGACCTTCGACCGTCCCGCCGAGGACCACACCACCGTCGCCGAGCTGGCCATCGAGCGCGCCAAGCGTCTCGTCGAGCTGGGTCACGACGTGGTCGTCCTGCTGGACTCGATCACCCGTCTGGGCCGCGCGTACAACCTCGCGGCGCCGGCCTCCGGCCGCATCCTGTCCGGTGGTGTCGACTCGACCGCGCTCTACCCGCCGAAGCGCTTCTTCGGTGCGGCGCGCAACATCGAGGACGGCGGCTCGCTGACCATCCTGGCCACCGCGCTGGTCGAGACCGGCTCGCGCATGGACGAGGTGATCTTCGAGGAGTTCAAGGGCACCGGCAACATGGAGCTCAAGCTCGACCGCAAGCTCGCCGACAAGCGCATCTTCCCCGCGGTGGACGTCGACCCGTCCGGTACCCGTAAGGAAGAGATCCTGCTCGACCGCGACGAGCTCGCGATCGTCTGGAAGCTCCGCCGGGTGCTGCACGCGCTCGACTCGCAGCAGGCGATCGAGCTGCTGCTGGACAAGATGAAGCAGACGAAGTCGAACGCCGAGTTCCTGATGCAGATCGCCAAGACGACCCCGGGCAACAGCAACGACTGACCCGGGCTCGGGACCCTTCCGAGACGTATGTCACAGAAGGGCCTCAGGAGGCTCGGAACGGGCTCTCAGGCTCCCCGGAAGGGGTCCCTGGGAGCCCGTTCTTATGTGCGGCGTGCACACTCGCCAGGAACCACGTCGGGCGGTTCGCCGTCTGACATACAAGACAAGCCACGCCTGAGCGACACAGCTGGGGGTAGCAGCACACCGACGACGGACGAGGACTGAGGCCATGGCGGACGACACGAGCGATACGCGGGGGACGAACGGCGGCTCCCAGCACGCCTCCGGCCGCCGCCGGCGGACGGCCCCGCGCCGCCGCCTGCTGCGAATAGCCGTCTGGGCCGTGGCGGGACTGGTCGTCGTGGGCGGTGCGGGCGCCGGTTACCTGTACTTCAAGCTCAACGGCAACATCAAGGGCGTCAACATCAACCAGGCGCTCGGTGACAACCGGCCGGAGCAGGTCGACAACGGCTCGGAGGACATACTCGTCCTCGGTTCCGACTCCCGCGCCGGCGCGAACGACAAGTACGGCACGGACGAGGGCAGCGCCCGCTCCGACACCGCGATGATCGTGCACCTCTACGAGGGCCACAAGACGGCCAGCGTGGTGAGCATCCCGCGCGACACCCTGATCACCCGCCCGGAGTGCGCCAGGACCGGCGGCGGCACCTCGCCCGCGGTGAACAAGGTGATGTTCAACGAGTCGTACTCGGTCGGTGGCCCCGCGTGCGCGGTCAAGACCGTCGAGTCCATGACCGGTATCCGCATGGACCACTACATCGAGGTCGACTTCACCGGCTTCAAGGGCCTGATCGACGCCCTGGGCGGGGTCCCCGTCACCACGAGCAAGGCGATCCACGACACGTCCAGCCACCTGGACCTCGCGGCCGGCACCCACACGCTCAACGGCGAGCAGTCGCTCGGCCTGGTCCGCACCCGGCACGCGGTGGCCGACGGCAGCGACCTGGGCCGCATACAGCTGCAGCAGGCGTTCATGAAGGCGCTCATGGACCGGGTGAACGGCCTGGGCCTGCTGTCGAGCCCCACGCGGCTCTACAAGGTCGCGGACAAGGCCACGAAGGCCATCACCACGGACTCGGACCTGGCCTCCATCAGTGGTCTGAAGAGCCTGGCGGGGAGCCTCAAGGGCCTGAAGTCCGAGAACATCAACATGGTGACGCTGCCGGTCCAGTACGCCAAGAGCGACGCGAACCGCGTCGAGCCGATGGACTCGCAGGCCGCCCTGGTCTGGCAGACGCTCAAGGCGGACCTGCCGATACCGGCCGCCGCCACCAAGGGCTCCGCCGCCGACGAGACCGATGCCAAGGGCGTCGTCGGAACCGGTTCCTGAAGCCGTTCCCGAACCCCTCGAACGGGTTCCCGCACCGGTTCCGGGCCTTTTCCGGACCGTGCGGGGCCGTCGGGAATGAAATCCGGCCGCCTCTCGTTTTGGGAGATGCGGCCGGTGCTGGCAGACTGGACCGCTGGCCCCGGTTCACGTGACGCAAACCCGCTCCACGACCCGGCGCCCTCCCGAACCTAGGAGCATCCCTTGAAGCGCGAAATCCACCCCGAGTACGTCGAGACCCAGGTCACCTGCACCTGTGGCGCGTCGTTCACGACCCGCAGCACCGAGAAGAGCGGCGTGATTCGCGCCGACGTCTGCTCCGCGTGCCACCCGTTCTACACGGGCAAGCAGAAGATCCTCGACACCGGTGGCCGCGTGGCCCGCTTCGAGGCCCGCTTCGGCAAGAAGGCCGCCGGGTCCGCCCAGAAGTAGCGACCCGAAAGCGCCGGTTCTCGGTCTCCCGACACCTCGGGGGACCGGACCGGCGCTTTGTCGTCCGGTACCGATAGCAGTCCAGGGTTGTTCAGGAGAGGCACAGCAATGTTCGAGGCAGTCGAGGAACTGATCGGCGAGCACGCCGACCTCGAGAAGCGGCTCGCCGATCCCGCGGTGCACGCGGATCAGGCCAATGCCCGCAAGCTCAACAAGCGCTACGCCGAACTGACGCCGATCATCGGCACCTACCGCTCCTGGAAGCTGACCGGCGAGGACATCGAGACCGCCCGTGAGTTCGCCCAGGACGATCCGGACTTCGCGGCCGAGCTCAAGCTGCTGGACAAGCAGCGCGCCGAGCTGACCGAGAAACTGCGGCTGCTGCTCGTACCGCGCGACCCGCACGACGAGAAGGACGTCATCCTCGAGGTCAAGGCCGGAGAGGGCGGCGAGGAGTCCGCGCTGTTCGCCGGCGACCTGCTGCGGATGTATCTGCGGTACGCCGAGCGCGTCGGCTGGAAGACCGAGATCATCGAGGCGAACGAGTCCGACCTCGGCGGCTACAAGGACGTCCAGGTCGCGGTGAAGACCAAGGGCGGCAACGGTGCCACCGAGCCCGGCCAGGGCGTCTGGGCCCGGCTGAAGTACGAGGGCGGCGTGCACCGCGTGCAGCGGGTGCCCGCCACCGAGTCGCAGGGCCGGATCCACACCTCCGCGGCCGGCGTGCTCGTCACGCCCGAGGCCGAGGAGGTCGAGGTCGAGATCGGCCCGAACGATCTGCGCATCGACGTGTACCGCTCGTCGGGCCCCGGCGGCCAGTCCGTCAACACCACCGACTCCGCGGTGCGCATCACGCACCTGCCGTCCGGTCTGGTCGTCTCCTGCCAGAACGAGAAGAGCCAGCTCCAGAACAAGGAGTCGGCGATGCGTATCCTGCGTTCCAGGCTGCTCGCCGCCGCGCAGGAGGAAGCCGACCAGGAGGCCTCCGACGCGCGCCGCAGCCAGGTCCGCACGGTGGACCGCTCCGAGCGGATCCGGACGTACAACTACCCCGAGAACCGCATCTCGGACCACCGCGTCGGCTTCAAGGCGTACAACTTGGACCAGGTCCTCGACGGGGACCTCGACGCGATGATCCAGGCGTGTGTCGATGCCGACTCCGCCGCCAAGCTGGCCGCGGCCGGCGACGCCGGCTGACACCAGCCGAAGCGCCGGCTGACCAGCCACAGCGCGAGCTAACAGGAGGGCAATCAGTGAACGTGCTGCTCGCCGAGGTGGCGCAGGCCGCCCAGCGGCTGGCCGACGCCGGCGTGCCGTCCCCGCGTTTCGACGCGGAGGAACTGGCCGCGTACGTGCACGGCGTCAAGCGCGGCGAGCTGCACTCGGTCGCCGACTCCGAATTCGACGCCCGTTACTGGGAGGCGGTCGCCCGCCGCGAGGCCCGCGAACCGCTCCAGCACATCACCGGGCGCGCCTTCTTCCGGTATCTGGAGCTCCAGGTCGGGCCGGGCGTCTTCGTCCCCCGCCCCGAGACGGAGTCGGTCGTCGGCTGGGCGATAGACGCCGTACGGGCCATGGACGTGGCCGAGCCGCTGATCGTCGACCTGTGCACCGGCTCCGGCGCCATCGCGCTGGCCCTGGCCCAGGAGGTGCCGCGGTCGCGCGTGCACGCCGTGGAGCTGTCGGAGAAGGCCCTGGAATGGGCCCGCAAGAACATCGAAGGAAGCAAGGTCCAGCTGGAGCACGGCGACGCGCTCAGCGCGTTCCCCGAGCTCAACGGCCAGGTGGACCTCGTCATCAGCAATCCGCCGTACATCCCGCTCACCGAGTGGGAGTACGTACAGCCCGAAGCGCGTGACCACGACCCCGAACTTGCCCTCTTCTCGGGTGAGGACGGCCTCGACACCATCCGCGGCATCGAGCGCACGGCGCACCGGCTGCTGCGGCCGGGCGGCGTCGTCGTGATCGAGCACGCGGACTCCCAGGGCGGTCAGGTTCCGTGGATCTTCAAGGAGGACGCCGGCTGGGCCGACGCCGCCGACCACCCCGACCTGAACAACCGGCCCCGCTTCACCACGGCCCGCAAGGCGACGCCATGATGACGCGGGTCAACTGCACGCACGGCGCCGCAGCGGCGCACAGCCTGGAGGTCAGCTAATGGCACGGCGTTACGACTGCTCGGACGCGACCGACCGCGCCGCCGGACTGCGCGAAGCGACGTCCGCCATCAAGCGTGGTGAGCTCGTCGTGCTGCCCACCGACACCCTGTACGGCATCGGCGCGGACGCGTTCGACGCACAGGCCGTCGGCGATCTGCTGGAGGCCAAGGGCCGGGGCCGCAACATGCCCTCCCCGGTGCTGGTCGGCTCCCCGAACACGCTGCACGGCCTGGTCACGGACTTCTCCGAGCAGGCTTGGGAGCTCGTCGACGCCTTCTGGCCCGGCGCGCTCACCCTCGTCGCCAAGCACCAGCCGTCCCTGAACTGGGACCTCGGCGACACCCGCGGCACCGTCGCGGTCCGGATGCCGCTGCACCCCGTCGCGATCGAACTGCTGACCGCCACCGGCCCGCTCGCGGTGTCCAGCGCCAATCTGACCGGCCACCGTTCCCCCGAGGACTGCGACGCCGCCCAGGAGATGCTCGGCGACTCCGTCGCGGTGTACCTGGACGCCGGGCCGACGCCCGCCACCGTCCCGTCGTCCATCGTCGACGTGACCGGCAAGATCCCGGTGCTGCTGCGGGCCGGCGCGATCAGCGCCGACCAGCTCCGAGAGGTCGTACCCGACCTGGAGGAGCGCAATTGACCGCGCCCGAAAGGCGTGGCATACCGGGTCAGCGCGATGACCGCTTCCGCATCCTCCACGTCTGCACCGGCAATGTCTGCCGCTCGCCGATCGCCGAGCGGCTGACCCGCCATGAGCTGACGCTGCGCCTCGGTGACGGTGCCGACGGGATCCTCGTCGAGTCCGCCGGCACCTGGGGGCACGAAGGCGCGCCCATGGAGGCGCACGCCGCCGCCGTCCTCACCGAGTACGGCGCCGACGCGTCCGGGTTCATCGGCCGTGAGCTGCTCGACGACCACGTCATCGACGCCGACCTGGTGCTGACCGCGACCCGCGACCACCGCGCGCAGGTCATCTCGATGGGGCACGCGGCGGGGCTGCGCACCTTCACGCTGAAGGAGTTCACCCGGCTGGTGCGGGCGATAGATCCCGCGACCCTCCCCGAGGGCAGTGTGTCCGACCGTGCCCGCGCGCTGGTCCGTGCCGCCGCCGCGCTGCGCGGCTGGCTGCTGGCCCCGAGCGCCGAGGCCGACGAGGTCTACGACCCCTACGGCGCCCCGATCGGGTTCTTCCGCAGCATCGGCGAGGAGATCCACAGCTCCCTCGACCCGGTCGTCACCGCGCTGACCGGAATCCGTACCCCGACCCCCCGGTAGGGCCCCGAGCCCCCCGGCAGGCCGGGCGCGGCCGGATCCGGCACGTGATGCTCCGCTCGCCGGGCGCCGCGGCGGCGGCGCCCCTACAGTTGGGTGCAGTAACCCGACCCTCCTGCGGGAGTCCAGCCATGCCGGTCGCCGAAACGACTTCACCCACCCCGCTGCGGCCCGCCGCCCAGACGTGGCAACCGGACTTCGACGCGCTGCGTCGGCAGGACCCGGAGCTGGCGGGTGTGCTGCTCGCCGAGCTGGAACGGCAGAGCACCACGCTGCAGTTGATCGCGGGGGAGAACTTCACCTCGTCCGCCGTCCTCGCCGCGCTCGGCTCGCCGCTCGCCAACAAGTACGCCGAGGGTTATCCCTCCCGCCGTCACCATTCCGGGTGCGAACTGGTCGACGTGGCGGAGCGGCTGGCGGTGGAGCGTGCCACCTGCCTGTTCGGCGCCGCGCACGCCAACGTGCAGCCGTACTCCGGGTCCTCGGCCGTCCTGGCCGCGTACGCGGCGCTGCTGGTCCCCGGTGACAAGGTGCTCGCGATGGCGCTGCCGCACGGCGGCCACCTCACGCACGGCTCGCAGGCGAACTTCTCCGGCCGCTGGTTCCGCTTCGTCGGCTACGGGGTGACGCCGCCCGGTGCCCCGGACGGCGGCGGACTGATCGACTACGACCAGGTACGGGCGCTGGCCCGGGAGCACCGTCCCAAGGCGATCGTGTGCGGCGCCATCGCGTACCCCCGGCACATCGACTACCGGACGTTCCGGGAGATCGCCGACGAGGTCGACGCGTATCTGATCGTGGACGCCGCGCACACCCTGGGCCTGGTCGCCGGCGGTGCCGCGCCCAGCCCCGTGCCGTACGCGGACGTGGTGTGCGCCACCACCCACAAGGTGCTGCGCGGACCGCGCGGCGGGCTGATCCTGTGCGGCGCCGATCTCGCCCAGCGCATCGACCGGGCGGTCTTCCCGTTCTCGCAGGGCGGCCCGCATCTGCACTCCATCGCCGCGAAGGCGGCGGCCTTCGCCGAGGCCGCGACCCCGGCGTTCGCCGCGTACGCCCACCAGGTCGTCGCCAACGCGCGGCTGCTGGCCGACGCGCTCGCCGCCGAGGGGATGACGATCACCACCGGCGGTACCGACACCCATCTGATCACCGCCGATGTCACTCCGCTGGGTGTCACCGGAGTACAGGCGCGAGGACGCTGCGCCGCCGCCGGAATCGTCCTCGACAAGTACGCGCTGCCGTACGATCCGCAGCCGTCCGACATCGCGTCCGGCATCCGGATCGGTACCGCCGCGGTGACCACCCAGGGCATGGCGGAACCGGAGATGTCGCAGGTCGCACCCCTGATCGCCCGGGCGCTGCGCGAGGAGCAGGGGCTCGCCGCCGAGGTCGCGCAGTTCGTCGGAGGCTTCCCGCCGTACCCGGCGTGACCGGCCGTCCCGCGACACTGGAACCGCGGGCCGGTATCTGTGAGTCTTCGCAGATGTTCGCAGCTGGGAGTACGACGCCACTAAGGTGTGACGCTGTGAGGACCTGCCCGACGCCCCTGAAGCACCGCTTCGTCCGGCCGACCCTGCCGGAGGCAGCCCTGTGCGCGAGTATCTGCTGACGCTTTGTGTGACCGCCGCCGTTACGTATCTGCTGACGGGCCCGGTGCGGAAGTTCGCGATCGCGGCCGGCGCCATGCCGGAGATCCGTGAGCGGGACGTGCACCGGGAGCCGACACCCAGGCTCGGCGGGATCGCGATGTTCGGCGGGCTGTGCGCGGGTCTGCTGGTCTCCTCCCATCTGTGGAACCTCAGCAGCGTCTTCGAGCTGTCCAACGAGCCGCGGGCGCTGCTCTCCGGAGCGGGCCTGATCTGGCTGCTGGGCGTGCTGGACGACAAGTGGGGCGTGGACGCGCTGATCAAGCTCGGCGCCCAGATGATCGCCGCGGGCGTCATGGTGCTGCAGGGTCTGACGATCCTGTGGCTGCCGGTCCCCGGTGTGGGCACCGTCTCACTCTCGCCGATCCAGTCCACGCTGCTCACCGTCGCGCTGGTCGTGATCACCATCAACGCCGTCAACTTCGTCGACGGCCTCGACGGCCTGGCGTCCGGCATGGTCGCCATCGCCGCCATCGCGTTCTTCATGTACGCCTACCGCATGTGGTACGGCTACGGCGTCGAGGCGGCCGCCCCCGCGACGCTGTTCAGCGCGATCCTCATCGGGATGTGCCTGGGCTTCCTGCCGCACAACCTGCACCCGGCCCGGATCTTCATGGGCGACTCCGGCTCGATGCTGATCGGCCTGGTCCTCGCCTCGTCCGCGATCTCCATCACCGGCCAGGTGGACCCGGACGCCATCACCGACATGACGGGGTCCACCCGGGAGACCGTGCACTTCATGGTGCCGGTCTACATGCCGCTGCTGCTGCCGCTCACCCTGATCGCGATCCCGGCCGCGGACCTGGTGCTGGCCATCGTGCGCCGCACCTGGAACGGGCAGTCGCCGTTCGCCGCCGACCGCGGACATCTGCACCACCGGCTGCTGGAGATCGGCCACTCGCACAGCCGGGCCGTGCTGATCATGTACTTCTGGTCGGCGTTGATCGCGTTCGGCGCGGTCGCCTTCTCGCTCAACTCCTCCAGCCTGTGGATCGTGCTGGTGATCATGGTCCTCAGCGCCGTCGGCCTGGTCGTGCTGCTGCTGCCGCGGTTCCGGCCGCGCGCACCGCGCTGGGCCGAGGCGTTCGTGCCGCCGCGCTACCGCCGCAAGCGCCGGACGACGCAGGCCGCGCAGCTCGCCGCCGAGCAGCTGATCCGCGCCGGCGGAGCGGCCGGCGTGCACGGTTCGACGGCCATCGGCGACCGCTCCCGGCTGCCCGACCGACGCCCGGTCGACAGCCGCAGGTAATCGGCTGTGCGCCTCTACCAGACGCCGAGTTGGACGTCAGCCGGACGACACGCCGACTACTCCTTCCGTGTGACAGGCAGCACACTTACAAGGTAAAGACCGCATCAAATACTTTGTGATACCGTTCACGAAACCCGGGAAACAAGCCGAAAGACCCTAGTGCGACGGTCTTCCGGCGTGAGGCACGTCCTCGGTCCGGGTCTACGCTCGTCTCCGACGACCAGCCGCTTTCCCCCAACTCCCGCCGGAGGAGCTGCCACCATGCAGTCCAACGACGTCCGAACGTTCCTTCACTGCGCTGTCCCCACCGTTGCGGCCGGCGTCATCGCTGTCGCTGTCGGTGGCATGGTCACCGGTGGCAAAGGAGCGATCGGCGGCGCCCTCGGTGCTGTGATCGTCATGATCTTCATGGGTATTGGCTTGTTCGCGCTGCAGCGGACCGCGAGGTCCCTGCCACATCTGTTCCAGGCCATGGGCCTGATGCTCTACACGACTCAGCTGTTGGTGCTCGCGATCATCCTTGCGCTGTTCAAGCACACCACGCTGTTCGACCTGCCGACTTTCGCCTTCTCGGTGCTCGCTGCGTCCCTGGTCTGGATCCTTGCCCAGGCTCGCGCTCATATGAAGGCCAAGATCTTCTACGTGGACCCGGATTCCGCAGGGTCCACGTCGTGAATGGTAGGGGCGCGGTAAAGGCGTCGCCGCTCATTTGCTATCGTCCGGTCTCAACTGCGGCAGAGCTGGCGCGGGCGGCGAGATTGCCTGCTCAGCCTCTCGGCTCGAAGCCGATGCGCCGCCCCCACATCTGCAAGACCAGTCCAGTGCCGTTCCGTGGCTGCACGCCGCGCCGACACATCGAGGTTGCCCTACCCATGTGCCACGCTGAAGGAGCTCGCGGTGAGTGCTGACCAGGTTCTCGCCTTCGAGACCGACTGCCACATCTTCGACTCGAGCCACTGCGGCTTCCCCTCCCCGGGTCTGCACTCCTTCGTCTTCGAACCGATCTTCAGTATCGGCAGCTTCGACTTCAACAAGCCGATGCTGCTTGCTCTGCTGAGCACGGTCGTCGTCGTCGGATTCTTCTGGGCGGCCTTCAACCGGCCGAAGCTGGTCCCGGGCAAGCTGCAGATGATCGGCGAGGCCGGATACGACTTCGTGCGTCGCGGGATCGTCTACGAGTCGCTCGGCAAGAAGCAGGGCGAGAAGTACGTTCCGCTGCTGGTCTCGCTGTTCTTCATGGTCTGGATCATGAACCTGTGGTCGATCGTTCCGGTCGCCCAGTTCCCGGTGACATCGATCATCGCCTTCCCCGCAGGGATGGCAGCGATCGTCTACGTCACCTGGATGACGCTGACCTTCAAGACGCACGGCTTCGTCGGCGGACTGAAGAACATCACCGGCTACGACAAGTCGCTCGGCGCGGTGCTCCCCATGGCCGTCGGCATCGAGTTCTTCTCGAACGTCCTTGTGCGTCCTTTCACGCACACGGTCCGGCTCTTCGCGAACATGTTCGCCGGCCACCTGCTGCTGCTGATGTTCACCATTGCCAGCTGGTACCTGCTCAACGATGTCGGTATCGCCTACGCCGGTGTCTCGTTCGTGATGGTGATCGTGCTGACCGCCTTCGAGCTCTTCATCCAGGCAGTCCAGGCCTACGTCTTCGTCGTCCTGGCCGCCAACTACATCCAGGGCGCGCTCGCCGAGCACCACTGAGCCCATCCCACCCAGACGTCCGGTGGCCAACCCCCACCGGCTTGTGAAAGAGAAGGAAGAAACAGCATGTCCGCTGTGGAGAACCTCGCTGCCGTCTCCGGCTCCCTCGGCTCGATCGGCTACGGCCTCGCGGCCATCGGCCCCGGCATTGGTATCGGCATCATCTTCGGTAACGGCACGCAGGCCCTGGCCCGCCAGCCCGAGGCCGCCGGCCTGATCCGTCAGAACCAGATCCTCGGCTTCGCGTTCTGTGAGGCACTCGCGCTGATCGGCATCGTCATGCCGTTCGTGTTCGGCAAGTAATCAGCCGACGCATCTTCGACGAAAGGCACTGATGTGAACCCCCTGGTTCAGCTCGCTGCGGAGGAGGCGGAAAACCCCCTCATCCCGCCGATCCCCGAGCTCATCATCGGGCTGATCGCCTTCGCCATCGTCTTCATTTTCCTTGCCAAGAAGCTCCTCCCGAACATCAACAAGGTTCTGGACGAGCGCCGCGAGGCCATCGAAGGCGGCATGGAGAAGGCCGAGGCCACCCAGGCCGAGGCGCAGCAGACGCTCGAGCAGTACCGCGAGCAGCTCTCCGAGGCCCGGCACGAAGCCGCGCGACTGCGCCAGGAGGCGCAGGAGCAGGGCGCCGCGCTCATCGCCGAGATGCGCGCGGAAGGCCAGCGGCAGCGCGAGGACATCGTCACGGCCGGCCACGCGCAGATCGCGGCCGACCGCAAGGCCGCCGCGCAGGCGCTGCGCCAGGACGTGGGCAAGCTCGCCACCGACCTGGCCGGCAAGCTCGTCGGCGAGTCCCTCGAGGACACCGCCCGGCAGAGCCGCACCATCGACCGTTTCCTCGACGAGCTCGAGGAGAAGGCCGAGGCCACGCGATGAACGGCGCGAGCCGCGAGGCACTGGCCGCCGGACGCGAGCAGCTCGACGCGCTGACGGACAACACGTCCGTCGACGCGGCGAAGCTCGGGGAAGAGCTGGCCTCCGTCACGGGGCTGCTCGACCGCGAGGGATCGCTGCGGCGTGCCCTGACCGACCCGGCGAAGACCGGCGAGGCCAAGGCAGGACTGGCCGAGCAACTGCTCGGCGGCCAGATCGGCGGAGAGACCCTCGACCTCGTGTCGGGCCTGGTCCGCTCCCGCTGGTCCCGGTCGCGTGACCTGACGGACGCGGTGGAGGAGCTTTCCTACGCCGCGGACCTGGTCGCCGCCCAGCGCGCGGGCGCTCTCGACGACGTCGAGGACGAGCTGTTCCGCTTCGGCCGGATCGTCTCCGGCAGCAGCGAGCTGCGGGCCGCGCTGACCGACAAGGTCGTGGTGACCTCGGCCAAGGCCGAGCTGCTGCGCTCACTGCTCGACGGCCGGGTCAGCCCGGTCACCGAGCGACTGGTCGCCCGGCTTGTCACCCACCCGCGGGGACGTAGCCTGGAAGCAGGGCTCGAAGCCCTGTCCAAGCTGGCAGCCGCCCGCCGTAATCGGATGGTCGCGGTGGTGGTCTCGGCCGTACCGCTGACCGACCAGCAGAAGCAGCGCCTCGGCGCCGCGCTGGCCAAGCTGTACGGCCGGCAGGTGCACCTGAACCTCGACGTGGACCCCACGGTCCTCGGCGGGATCACGGTGCGCGTAGGCGAAGAGGTCATCAACGGCACCATCGCCGACCGTCTCGAAGAGGCGGCCCGGCGGATGGCCGGCTGAGACCAGCCACCAACTCAAGAGCATGACCGCGGCCCGAGTTGGGCCGTAGCGAGGTGCCTGCCGGGGACGACCCCCAGGCACCCGCAGGAAACTTCGGGCCCAACAAGGAGAGCAGGGAACCCAGATGGCGGAGCTCACGATCCGGCCGGAGGAGATCCGGGACGCGCTGGAGACCTTTGTCCAGTCGTACCAGCCGGACGCCGCCTCGCGCGAGGAGGTCGGCACGGTCAGCGAGGCCGGTGACGGCATCGCGAAGGTCGAGGGTCTTCCCTCGGCCATGGCGAACGAACTGCTGAAGTTCGAGGACGGGACCCTCGGTCTCGCGCTGAACCTCGAAGAGCGCGAGATCGGCGCTATCGTCCTCGGCGAGTTCAGCGGTATCGAGGAGGGCCAGCCGGTGCGACGCACCGGAGAGGTCCTGTCCGTCGCAGTCGGCGAGGGTTACCTGGGCCGGGTCGTCGACCCGCTCGGCAACCCGATCGACGGCCTCGGCGAGATCGAGACGGACGCCCGTCGCGCCCTGGAGCTGCAGGCTCCCGGCGTCATGGCGCGTAAGTCGGTGCACGAGCCGATGCAGACCGGCCTCAAGGCCGTCGACGCGATGGTGCCGATCGGCCGCGGTCAGCGTCAGCTGATCATCGGCGACCGCCAGACGGGCAAGACCGCCCTGGCTGTCGACACGATCATCAACCAGCGTGACAACTGGCGTTCCGGCGACCCGAAGAAGCAGGTCCGCTGCATCTACGTCGCCATCGGCCAGAAGGGCTCCACCATCGCGTCCGTGCGCGGTGCGCTGGAGGAGGCGGGCGCTCTCGAGTACACGACGATCGTCGCGGCTCCGGCGTCCGACCCGGCCGGCTTCAAGTACCTCGCCCCGTACACCGGCTCGGCCATCGGCCAGCACTGGATGTACCAGGGCAAGCACGTCCTGATCGTCTTCGACGACCTGTCGAAGCAGGCCGACGCCTACCGCGCCGTCTCCCTGCTGCTCCGCCGCCCGCCGGGCCGCGAGGCGTACCCGGGTGACGTGTTCTACCTGCACTCGCGTCTGCTGGAGCGTTGCGCGAAGCTCTCCGACGAGATGGGCGCCGGTTCGATGACCGGTCTGCCGATCGTCGAGACCAAGGCGAACGACGTGTCGGCGTTCATTCCGACCAACGTCATCTCCATCACCGACGGCCAGTGCTTCCTGGAGTCCGACCTGTTCAACGCGGGCCAGCGCCCGGCGCTGAACGTCGGTATCTCGGTCTCGCGAGTCGGCGGCAGCGCGCAGCACAAGGCCATGAAGCAGGTTTCCGGCCGACTGCGCGTGGACCTCGCCCAGTACCGTGAGCTGGAGGCGTTCGCCGCCTTCGGTTCCGACCTGGACGCGGCGTCGAAGAGCATGCTGGAGCGCGGCAAGCGCATGGTCGAGCTGCTGAAGCAGGGCCAGTACGCGCCGTACCCGGTCGAGGACCAGATCGTCTCCGTCTGGGCCGGCACCACCGGCAAGATGGACGACGTCCCGGTCGAGGACATCCGCCGCTTCGAGCGGGAGCTCCTCGACTACATGGGCCGCGAGCACAAGGGCCTGATGAACAGCATCGTCGAGGGCGGCAAGATGTCCGACGACACGCTGCAGGCGCTTGCCGAGTCCGTTGCCACCTTCAAGCAGCAGTTTGAGACGTCGGACGGCAAGCTCCTGGGTGAGGGCTGAGCATGGGAGCCCAGCTCAGGGTCTACAAGCGTCGCATCAAGTCGGTAACCGCGACCAAGAAGATCACCAAGGCGATGGAGATGATCGCCGCCTCGCGCATCGTCAAGGCGCAGCGTCAGGTGGCGGCATCGGGTCCGTACGCGACCGAGCTCACCCGCGCGGTGACCGCGGTCGCCACGGGCTCCAACACCAAGCACGCCCTGACCACCGAGGTCGAGTCGCCCACCCGGGTCGCGGTTCTGCTCATCACGAGCGACCGCGGCCTGGCCGGCGGGTACTCGTCCAACGCGATCAAGGCTGCGGACCGGCTCACCGAGCGGCTTCGCTCGGAGGGCAAGGAGGTCGACTCGTACCTCGTCGGCCGTAAGGCCGTCGCGTACTACAACTTCCGTGAGCGGAAGGTCGTGGAGTCCTGGACGGGCTTCACCGACCAGCCGTCCTACGGGGACGCCAAGGCGATCGCCGCACCGCTGATCGCGGCGGTGCAGCAGGACACGGCCGAGGGCGGTGTGGACGAGATCCACATCGTGTTCACCGAGTTCGTCTCGATGATGCTGCAGTCGCCGGTGGAGAACCGCCTGCTTCCGCTCAGCCTCGACACGGAGGCGCTGAAGGCGCAGGAGGAGTCGCACGGCAAGGGAGAGATCCTGCCGCTGTACGACTTCGAGCCGTCGGCCGAGGGCGTCCTCGACGCCCTGCTGCCGCGGTACGTCGAGAGCCGGATCTACAACGCACTGCTGCAGGCCGCCGCTTCCGAGCACGCTGCCCGCCGTCGCGCGATGAAGTCGGCGACCGACAACGCCGGAGACCTCGTCAAGAAGCTCTCCCGGCTTGCCAACGCGGCCCGCCAGGCCGAAATCACCCAGGAAATCAGCGAGATCGTCGGTGGCGCGAGCGCCCTCGCCGACGCTAGCGCGGGGAGTGACTAACCACTATGACCACCACTGTTGAAACGGCCACGGCTACTGGCCGCGTCGCTCGGGTCATCGGCCCGGTCGTCGACGTGGAATTCCCCGTCGACGCGATGCCGGAGATCTACAACGCTCTGCACGTCACGGTCGCTGACCCGGCCGAGGACGGCAAGCTGAAGACGCTGACCCTGGAAGTCGCCCAGCACCTGGGTGACGGCCTGGTCCGCACCATCTCGATGCAGCCCACCGACGGTCTGGTCCGCCAGTCCCCGGTGATTAACACGGGCTCGGGCATCACCGTCCCCGTCGGCGACGTCACCAAGGGCAAGGTGTTCAACACCCTCGGTGAGATCCTGAACGTGGACCCGTCCACGGTCGAGATCACGGAGCGCTGGCCGATCCACCGCAAGGCCCCGGCCTTCGACCAGCTCGAGTCCAAGACCGAGATGTTCGAGACCGGCGTCAAGGTCATCGACCTGCTGACCCCGTACGTCAAGGGCGGCAAGATCGGTCTGTTCGGTGGTGCCGGTGTCGGCAAGACCGTGCTGATCCAGGAAATGATCTACCGCGTCGCCAACAACCACGACGGTGTGTCGGTGTTCGCGGGTGTCGGTGAGCGTACCCGTGAGGGCAACGACCTCATCGAGGAGATGACCGAGTCCGGCGTCATCGACAAGACCGCGCTGGTCTTCGGCCAGATGGACGAGCCCCCGGGCACCCGTCTTCGCGTGGCGCTTGCCGGTCTGACCATGGCGGAGTACTTCCGCGATGTTCATGGCCAGGACGTGCTCTTCTTCATCGACAACATCTTCCGGTACACCCAGGCGGGCTCGGAGGTGTCCACCCTGCTCGGCCGTATGCCGTCCGCGGTGGGTTACCAGCCGAACCTGGCCGACGAGATGGGCATCCTGCAGGAGCGCATCACGTCGACCCGCGGTCACTCGATCACCTCGATGCAGGCGATCTACGTCCCCGCGGACGACCTGACCGACCCGGCCCCGGCGACGACCTTCGCCCACCTGGACGCGACGACCGTTCTGTCGCGTCCGATCTCGGAGAAGGGCATCTACCCGGCGGTCGACCCGCTGGACTCGACGTCCCGGATCCTGGACCCGCGCTACATCGCGCAGGACCACTACGACTGCGCCATGCGCGTCAAGGGAATCCTGCAGAAGTACAAGGACCTCCAGGACATCATCGCGATCCTCGGCATCGACGAGCTGGGTGAAGAAGACAAGCTCACCGTCTTCCGCGCCCGTCGGATCGAGCGCTTCCTGTCGCAGAACACCCACGTGGCGAAGCAGTTCACCGGTGTGGACGGCTCCGACGTGTCGCTCGAGGAGTCGATCACGGCGTTCAACGCCATCGCCGATGGTGATTACGACCACTTCCCCGAGCAGGCGTTCTTCATGTGCGGCGGTATCGAGGACCTGGTGCGCAACGCCAAGGAGCTCGGCGTCAGCTGAGTCCGGCGGCACGACGCGCGGGGGGTGGACGGTGCGTACGACAGCACCTTTCACCCCCTGCGCACCCGCGGGAGCGGGTCCTTGGCGGTAACGCCGGGGAAACCTCCACTATTCTTTGACCCAACACCCGCCGGAAGCGGTGGGTGCCGAACCGAGGAGCCGTCTTGGCTGAGCTGCACGTCGAGCTGGTCGCAGCGGACCGCAGTGTCTGGTCCGGCGAAGCCACCATGGTCATCGCGCGCACGCCGTCCGGTGACATCGGCGTCATGCCGGGACACCAGCCGCTGCTGGGTGTGCTGCTGTCCGGTCCCGTGACGATCCGTACGAGCGACGGTGGCACCGTGGTCGCCGCCGTACACGGTGGATTCCTCTCCTTCGCCGACAACAAGCTCTCGGTGCTCGCCGAGATCGCGGAGCTCGCCGACGAGATCGATGTCGCGCGTGCCGAGCGGGCTCTGGAGCGTTCCAAGGCCGACACCGACGCAGCCGCCGAAAGGCGCGCCGAGGTCCGGCTGGCCGCCGTTTCGAGCGGTCACTGAGCGGATATACCTGGATGCCGCGGACAGCCCATGGGGCGGTCCGCGGCTCCGGCACAGTAAGGGCAGTAGCCATTCCTAGGCGAGGAGGTCGGTGGGCGTGATCCTCGCTTTTCAGGTGTGTGGCGGGATTGTGGCAGCGGCGCTGCTGGGACTGTTCGTCTTCGGGCTCCGCCGGCGGCTGATCCAGCGCCCCGGCGGCACCTTCGACTGCAGTCTGCGACCGGCCCCGGCCGACGGGGAAGAGGTCGAGTCCACCGGCAAGGGCTGGGTCTACGGTGTGGCCCGGTACAGCGGTGACCGGATCGAGTGGTTCCGGGTCTTCTCGTACTCGCCGCGGCCGCGGCGCGTGCTGGACCGTCCCGCGATCGAGGTGCTCAGCCGTCGGCCCCCGCAGGGCCAGGAGGAGCTGGCACTGCTCTCCGACGCCACCGTGCTGCTGTGCGCGCACCGCGGCACCCGGCTGCAGCTGGCGATGAGCGAGGACGCCCTGACGGGCTTCCTGGCCTGGCTGGAGGCCGCGCCTCCCGGCCAGCGAGTCAATGTGGCTTAAATAGAGGGGCCTCGCTGTATGGGGGCACCCCCGGACGGAGTCTGGGGGAGGGTCAATGTGGCTTAGTGCTTTTGCCCTCGAGCGCCGGGCGGGCTGAATGATCAGCCCGCCCGGCGCTTGAGGGTTTTTCTGTGTGTCCCCGGCCGGGGACGACGGGCGGCGTGTCGGGCCCCGGCCGGGGGGCTTCTACTTGAGCCCGCTGTCCACGGACGTCATGAGGGTTCCGGTGTCACCGGACATCTCCCAGATCATCGCGCCGAGCAGGTTCTTGGACTTGATCCAGGCGCTCTTCTTGCCGATCGACCAGGTGTCGTCGAAACTCCACCACTGGCCGTTGGCGCCGGTGTAGCCGTACGTCGCCACGGACTGTTCGTCGTGGTAGACGGTGAGGCCGCCGACCGAGGCGATCAGGTTGCTGTAGCCGCGGGTGCCGGACTCCTCGGGGAACTGGCCGGGCGCGGCCCCGTTGGCCGCCTGCCATTCACCGTGCACGCCACCGTCGGTGACCTGCTGCCAGCCGCGCCCGTAGAAGGCGAGGCCGATGGTGAGCTGGCGCGGGCTGACGCCGGCGCCGAGGTACTTGTTGACGGCGCCCTCGACGCTGAAGTGCGTGGTGTACGGGTCCTGGGTGTCGGGATAGAGGTTGGCCTGGTGGCCGGTGCGGAGCGGTTCCCAGCTGTTGTCGCTGCCGGAGCCGTGGAAGTCGTACCCCTGGACGTTGGCGAAGTCCATCGACTTGAAGATGCCGTTGGCGCTGATGTCCCAGCCGAGGTCGACCTTGGCCGGGTCGGCCGGGGTGAACGCGGTGAGCAGGTACTTCTTCCCGGTGGTCGTGGTGAGCGCGTTCATCTGGGTGCGGAACTCGGCCAGCAGAGCGGTGAGGTTGGCCTTGTCCGCGGTGGAGTAGTGGTTGCCGGGGTGCCCGTCGGGCGAGCCCGGCCACTCCCAGTCGATGTCCACGCCGTCGAAGACACCGGCCGCGGAGCCGGGGCCGCCGCGTCCGTTGCTGACGGGCAGATTGCCCTTGAGGTACATGTCGATGCAGGACTGCACGAACTTCTGCCGCGAGGCCGCGGTCCTGGCGGCGTCCGAGAAGTACTTGCTGTAGGTCCAGCCGCCGATCGAGATGTTGACCTTGAGGTTCGGGTACTTGGCCTTGAGCTGCTTGATCTGGTTGAAGTTGCCGGCCAGCGGCTGGTCCCAGGTGTCGGTGCTGCCGTTGACGGACTCGCCGGCGCTGAAGCCCTTCTCGTAGTCCGCCCAGGAGTCACCGGCGCCGTCCCCCTGGTTGGGGTCCTCCGGGTTGCTGGTGGTGGCCTTGGTGACGCCGTTCATGCAGGTCAGGTTGGTCGGGTCGATGTTGGAGAAGGCGTAGTTGATGTGCGTGAGCTTCGCCGCCGCGCCCGTGCTGACCAGGGACTTCACGGTGTAGCCGCGGCCGTAGATGCCCCACTGCACGAAGTAGCCGACCTTGGCGTACGTGCTGCCGGGGTCGCCGCCGCCTCCGCCGGTGGTGTGCACGATGGTCGCGTTGCCGGCCGGGCCGGTCTGGTCGATGGTGTCGCGGGCCTTGACGGTGTAGATGTAGTCGGTGCCCGCGGTCAGACCGGTGTTGGTGTAGGTGAGGCCGGTGACGGTCGCCACGGTGGTGCCGTCGCGGATGACGTCGTAGTTCTTGACGCCCTTGTCGTCGGTCGCCGCCGTCCAGGACAGGGTGGCGGAGGTGTTGGTGATGCCGCTGGCCGTGGGGGCGCCAGGGGCGGAGGGCGGGTTGTCGCCCGGCACCGTACCGCCGTCACAGGAACCGCCGTTGACCTTGCAGCCGCTCGGGCTGCCGGAGCCCGCGCCGTTGAAGCCGAAGCTCGCGCTGGCGCCGGGGGCGAGGGTGCCGTTCCAGCCCACGTTCTTGGCGGTCCAGTGGTTGGCGGTGTGGGTGACGGTCGCGTCCCAGAAGGAGGTGACCGAGGTGCCGGTCGGGTAGTCCCATTCGACGGTCCAGGAGGTGATCGTCGTCGTGCCGGTGTTCTTGATGGTCCAGCCGGCACCGAATCCGGTGCCCCAGTCGGACGATTTGGCGTAGGTCGCGGTGGCGGCCGCGGCCGCGCTCGCCTGGGTGGCCAGGCCCACGATCGCGGCCAGCGGGAGCAGCAGCGCGGTGGCGACCGCCGCTGATCTGCGCCGGATGAGCTGTGCGGTTCCTGTTCTCAAGGGTGCTCCTCGAGGTTGGGGGGAAGGGGGGAACCTGCGCCGCCCGGAGAGCACGCCCGACAGTCATTCCGACGGTGTTTCATCGCGTGATTGTCATGGTCCGCTCACCATCTGTTGTGTGAGTGAGCGTAGAAAGGTCTGGACCATAGGTCAAGAGGTCTGGACCATACCCAACTCCTGTGCCAGTACCGCCGCTTGGACCCGGCTGCGCATCTCCAGCTTCGCCAGGATCCGGCTGACGTGCGTCTTCGTCGTCGCCTCGGCCATCTCCAGCCGCACCGCGATCTCGGCGTTCGACTGCCCGCTGCCGAGACACGCCAGCACCTCGCGCTCACGGGGGGTCAGAACGTCCAGAACGGCGGGGTCGACGGACCGCTTCGCCGGTTGCCCGGCGAACGCTCCGATGAGTCGCCGGGTGACCGCCGGGGCGATCATCCCATCGCCGCGCGCCACCAGCCGCACCCCCTCCAGCAGCCGCTCCGCGTCGGTGTCCTTGAGCAGGAAGCCGGCGGCGCCCGCGCGCAGCGCTCCGAAGACGTACTCGTCCAGGTCGAAGGTGGTCAGCACCAGGACGTCCGCGAGCTGCTCGGCGACCACCCGCCGAGTGGCCTCGACGCCGTCGAGACGTGGCATCTGGATGTCCATCAGCACCACGTCAGGGCGCAGTTCACGGGCCAGCAGCACCGCTTCCTCGCCGTCGGCGGCTTCGCCGACCACCTCGATGTCGGGGGCGGAGCGCAGGATCATCACCAGCCCGGCGCGCACGGCACTCTGGTCCTCGGCGACCACCACACGGATCATCCTGCTCGTCCCCCGCCGTCGAAGGGCAGGACCGCCCGCACCCGCCACACCTTGCCGTCACTGTCCGCGGCCTGCTCCAGGCCCGCCTCGAAGGAGCCGCCGAGCAGCTCCGCCCGCTCCCGCATACCGATCAGACCCGAACCGGAACCGGGCGCGCGCGGACCGTCCCGGTCGCCGAACGGGCTGCTGACGGTGGCGGTGAGGGCCCGTTCGTCCTGCTCCAGCACGACCAGGACCTCGCCGGGCGCCGCGTGCTTGAGCGCGTTGGTCAGCGACTCCTGCACGATCCGGTACGCCGCCAGCTCGACGGGGGTCGACAGCGGGGGAGCGTCGTGCGGGCGGTCGTCCCGCAGGGCGAACGTCTGCCCGCTCTCGGCGCCGCCCACGCGGGCGTGTTCCAGCAGCGCGTCCAGCGCCTTCAGCGTGGGCGCGGCGGCCGGCGCCGCGTCCCCCTCGGTGTCCCGGAGCAGCCCGATCAGCCGGCGCATCTCGGAGAGTCCCTGGACGCTGTTCTCCCGGATCACCCCGAGCGCGTCACGCGCCGGGCCCTCGCGCTTGTCGATCGACAGCGCGGCCGTGGAGTGGATGGCGATCGCGGAGAGGTGGTTGGCGACCATGTCGTGCAGCTCCCGCGCCATCCGGGCGCGCTCCGCCGTCACCGCCTGCTGCCGGTCCAGCTCGGCCAGCAGCGTCGTCTGCTCGGCCCGCAGCGTCGCCGCGTCCGCGGTGTCGCGGTGCTGGCGGACGATGATCCCGCTCCAGGCCGGGGCCACCGAGATCAGCGCGCAGATCAGGCCGCCGGAGAGCGCCTGCGCGTTGCGCTGGGTCAGCGCGAGGGTGATGGTGATCGCCGTCGTGATGACGATGCTCACGGCGGGCACCGACCGCGTCATGCGCTTCGGGCCGTACAGCACGGCCGCGTAGACGACGTCGGTGAACATCAGCACCGTGACCAGCAGCGAACCGATGATTATGTCGGCGGTCAGGGCGACGACGCCGGTGATGATCGCCACCAGCGGGGCGACCCGGCGCAGCAGTTCGCAGCCGGCCATGAGCGCCAGCGGCAGCAACGTCCCCCAGGCCGGGACCTGCGGCGCCCGGCCCGAATGCGTGTAGAGGCCGAACGACCACATCACCAGCCCGCCGTGCAGCCCGGCGGCGGCGATCCGCACATCGACCGGGTGCGGGCGGGGGAGGGCGAGCGGCATGCCTCCATCACAGCATGCCGCGGGGGGTCCGGGCGTCGTCCGCCGGTCGTAGACCGGTACATCGAAGGATGCAGACGCGGATCGTCAGGCGCGACGACGTAACCGGGCGGGACGCCCGCGAGGCTGGAGGAAATCGAGGGAAAGGTGTCAGGTAATGATCATCACCGTGATCGTCGCGTGCGAGATCGGCTTCTGGCTGGTGCTGGCGGCCGGGCTCGTCCTGCGCTATCCGCTGCGGCGGCCGAAGGCCGGTGCGGTGGTCCTGGCCTGCGTGCCGCTGGTGGACGTGGTGCTGCTCGCCGCCACCGTCCTCGACCTGCGCGCGGGCGCCACCGCCGACTGGAAGCACGGGCTGGCCGCCGCCTACATCGGCTTCTCGATCGCCTACGGCCACTCCATGGTGACGTGGGCCGACGGCCACTTCGCCCACCGCTTCGCCGGCGGACCGAAGCCGGCCGGGGCGCCCAAGTACGGCAGGGCGCGCGCTGTCCACGAGTGGCGGATCCTCGCCCGCACGGCGCTCGCGGCGGTCATCGCCGTGGTGCTGTTGCAGGCGGCCGTCCGGGCGGTCGGCGACGCGGACCGGACGGCCGCGCTGACGCAGTGGCAGCTGCGGATGGCGATGATCACCGGCATCAACCTGGTCATCGCCGCCAGCTACACGATCTGGCCGAAGCGCGAGCGCGCCGCGATCCGCGGGTGAGCTCTCACCCTTCGGCACTCTCCGCCCGTGACCAGATGCCGGCCGCCGTTTCCCGCTCCCGGTCCGCGAACGGACCGTGGTCCCTCTCGTAGGCGGCGCGGTGGCGCGAGGTCATGCGGTCGCGCAGTCGGGCCTCTTCCGCGGCGCTGGGCACCGTGTGCCCGTAGGTTGCAGGAGCTTGGTCGGGGTCTGCCTCATCGCCGCCGCCTCCCACGGCGGTCAGCGCTCGCCGCCTGGCACCCACAGCACGTCGCCGTGCTCCTTGTTGGCCGTCCGCGCCAGGATGAACAGCAGGTCCGACAGCCGGTTGAGGTACGTCGCGGTGAGCGGGTTCATGATCTCGCCGTACTGCTCCAGCGCCACCCACGTCGAGCGCTCCGCGCGCCGGACCACCGTGCAGGCGGCGTGCAGCAGGGCCGCCCCCGCCGTCCCGCCGGGCAGGATGAAGCTGCGGAGCTTCTCCAGCTCCTCCAGGAAGCGGTCGCAGTCGCCCTCCAGCTTGTCGATGTACGACTGCTCGACGCGCAGCGGCGGGTACTTCGGGTCCTCGGCCACCGGCGTGGCGAGGTCCGCACCGACATCGAAGAGATCGTTCTGCACTCGGGTGAGGACCGCGGAGACCTCCGCCGGCAGTGAGCCCAGCGCGATGGCCACCCCGATGGCGGCGTTCGCCTCGTTGGTGTCCGCGTAGGCCGAGATCCGTACATCGGTCTTGGCGGTGCGGCTCATGTCACCGAGGGCGGTCGTGCCGGTGTCCCCGGTGCGGGTGTAGATGCGCGTCAGATTGACCATACGGCCGAGCGTAGTCACGCACCGGCTCTGGTGAAGACCCGTGTGCCCACCGTCACGGACACCACCGCGAACGCGACGGCGACCAGCGCGCCCACGCCGACCGTGCCCGTCCAGTAGTCGCCGACGAAGGCGGCCCTGACGGCGTCCACGAGATAGCGGAACGGCACGAAGTGCGAGACGACGTTCAGCCACTGGGGAGCCAGCGACATCGGGAGCAGCAGGCCGGAGAGCAGCATCGCGGGCATGTTGACGGCGTTGATGACCGGGGCGAACTCCTGCGGGGTGTTGACGCGCATCGCGAAGGCGTACGACAGCGAGGCCAGCGAGATCGTCAGCAGCCCGGTGAACAGGAAGCCGACGACCGCGCCCAGGACCGGGGTGCGCAGCCCCAGCGCCACCGCGGCCAGCACCAGGACCAGCGACTGGACGAGCAGCAGGAGCACGTCCTTCAGAGTGCGCCCCAGCAGCAGCGCGAGCCGGCTGACCGGTGTGACCCGCATCCGCTCGACGATCCCGTTCTGCTTCTCGATCAGGATGGCGAATCCGCAGAACGCGGCGCTGAACAGGCCGAGTTGGATCATCAGGCCGGGTACGAGGGTCTGCCAGGCGTCGCCCTTGCCGCCGAGCGGCAGGTCCCGCAGCAGGGGCCCGAAGAAGAACAGATAGAGCAGCGGCATGAGCAGACCGAAGACCAGCCCGAGACGGGAGCGCACGGTCTGCCGGAGATAGCGGTTGAAGATCAGCGCGGTGTCGGACAGCAGATGGGAGAGCCGGGCGGTGGGGCTGGTCGTGGGGGCGGGGGCGGTGACGGTGGTGGACGACATGGCGGGGCTCCGGATCAGACGGCGACGGGCGTGGTGTCCTGGGGCGCGCTGCGCCCGGTGATGGCGAGGAACGCGTCCTGCAGCGTCGCGCCGGGCGAGCCGGCGTACTCGGCCTTGAGGGCCCGCGGGGTGCCCTCGGCGACGATCCGTCCGTGGTCGACGACCACCAGCCGGTCGGCGAGCGCGTCCGCCTCGTCGAGGTAGTGGGTGGTGAGGAAGACCGTCGTGCCGTGCTCGGCGCGGATGGTGCGCACCAGGTCCCACAGGTCGGCCCGGCTGCCCGGGTCGAGTCCGGTGGTCGGCTCGTCGAGGAAGAGGATCTGCGGCCGGTGGGTGAGTCCCATGGCGATGTCCAGCCGGCGGCGCTGACCGCCGGACAGGGCGGCGCACTTGCGGTCGAGCAGCCCGTCGAGGCCGAGTTGGCCGGCGAGCTCCGTGGCGCGGGCGGTGGCCTCGTCCTTGGCCAGCCGGTACATCCGGCCCTGGGTGACGAGCTCCTCGCGGACCGAGATCGCCGGGTCGACGCCGCCGGCCTGGGCGACGTAGCCGATCCGCTCACGCACCCCCGAGGGGTCGCGGGCGAGATCGCGGCCGGCGACCGTGGCGCTGCCGCCGGTGGGGGCGAGGAGCGTGGTGAGCATCCGCAGGGGGTGACGATCGCCGAGATCGCCGACGCGGCCGATGTGTCGGTCAACACCGTCTACAACTACTTCCCCGACAAGGCGGACCTGTTCTTCGACCGGCACGACGCGGTCGTGGAGCGGCTCTCCGGCATCGTGCGCGGCCGGCGGCCCGGCGAGTCCGCGGCCGGAGCCGTCGTCCGCGCGCTGCGCGACGAGCTGGTCATGGTCTCGCCCTCGCTCGGCCTGATCCCCGGTTACGCCGGCTTCATGCGGATCTGCCACTCCTCGCCCACGCTGATGGCCAAGGTCTGGCGGATGCAGAACCTCGCGCAGGACGACCTGACCCGCACCCTGGAGCGGGAAACCGGCGCGGACCGGGGCGATCTGATGCCCGAACTGGTAGCCGGTCAGATCGCCTGGCTGCAGAACACGGTGATGCGCGGCATCGGCCGCGCGATGGCCGACGGCGGCGAGCCCAACGAGGTCTCGCGGGCGGTTCTGGTCAAACTGGACGCCATGGAAGCCCTGCTGAGCGACGAGATCCTCAACTATGCGACGAAAGACACAGAGTGACCCGCCTCTCTTCCTACTGCGCCGGGGTGTGAGCGGGCGTTAAGGTCCGGCCAGAATCCCCGAACGTAAAGGTGTGTGTCGTGGCGAAGAAGCTCGCCGTCATCGGAGCCGGTCTCATGGGCTCCGGCATCGCCCAGGTATCGGCGGCAGCCGGTTACGACGTGGTGCTGCGTGACGTCACGGACGAGGCGCTCGCCCGCGGTCTGAGCGGTATCCAGGCCTCGTACGGGAAGTTCGTCGCCAAGGGGAAGATGACCGCCGAGGACGCCGAGGCGGCGCTCGCCCGGATCACCGCCACCACCGAGCTGGAAGCCGTCGCCGACGCCGACATCGTCGTCGAGGCGGTGTTCGAGAAGATCGAGGTCAAGCAGGAGATCTTCCGGGCGCTCGACAAGATCGCCCGGCAGGACGCCATCCTCGCCTCCAACACCTCCGCCATCCCGATCACCAAGATCGCGGCGGTCACGGAGCGCCCGGAGCGCGTCGTCGGCACCCATTTCTTCTCGCCGGTACCGCTGATGCAGCTGTGCGAACTCGTGCGCGGCTACAAGACCAGTGACGAGACGCTGGCCGCCGCCAAGGCCTTCGCCGAGGAGATCGGCAAGACCTGCATCGTCGTCAACCGCGATGTGGCGGGCTTCGTCACCACCCGGCTGATCTCGGCGCTCGTCGTCGAGGCGGCCAAGCTCTACGAGTCCGGGGTCGCGTCGGCCGAGGACATCGACATCGCCTGCAAGCTCGGCTTCGGCCACGCGATGGGTCCGCTGACCACCGCGGACATGACCGGCGTCGACATCCTGCTGCACGCCACCGGCAACATCTACGCCGAGTCGCAGGACGAGAAGTTCGCCGCACCGGAGATCATGCGCCGCATGGTCGACGCCGGCGATCTGGGCCGGAAGAGCGGACAGGGCTTCTACACGTACTAACCCTTTTCACTCCCAGGAGTGAATTCGGTATCGGTTCGCTCACAGACGGCAACGTTTATATGCGACGAACCGTCAGTTGTGGTGAGCCATCGCGGAACCCATCACACCATCACTCCAACGGGAGCGATTTATGCATATCCAGGGCGACCATGCCGAGCTGGTCGTCGGAGGCCGTCTCGACGTCCGCAGCGCGGCGGACGCCCGTACCGTCCTGCACACCGCCGTGGACTCCGGTTGCGGCGATCTTGTGCTGGACCTGACAGCATTGGATTCGTGGGACGCCGCGGGGCTGGGCGTGATCATGGGAGCGCACCGAAGGGCGGGCCGGGTCAACCGACGGCTCGTGCTGCGGGGCGTTCCGCCACAGATGCAGCGGCTGCTCGTAGCCACACGACTGCACCGAATCCTGGCGATCGAGGCTGAAAGGTGATGTAAGGGGAGCGCAACGCCCCTGCCCTTCGGCAATACTGTCCGGGGCTTTAGAGTTCGGTTTCCGGCCTGCCACTCGGTGGGTCGAGGAGGGGAACCGGACCGGTCCGGCTAAGCGGACTACGGTGGTCCGACACGACCCCGTACGCGACGCATATGGGGGGCGGAAACAATGGACCCACACTCCGGTCGACCAGACGATCTCGCGGTACCAGAGCCCGAGACGGGTGCCGCCGACGAGACCATGGCGCTGGCGCGCATACCGCGCCCGCCGCGCGAGCCTGCCCCCGTCTTCGGCGGGGAGACCCTGTGGCCCGAAGGGGACCCGGGTCGCCCCGGTCCCGCCCGGGTCGTCCAGGTGGTCGCCGGCGACTTCCTGCTCACCGTCAACCCGGTGGCCGGCAGCGAGGTCGCGCAGTGCCCGCCGGAGGAGCGGCGCGCTCCCGCGCGCCGCACCCCGCAGGACCGGCTGCGGCAGGCGAAGGACCGCCGCCCGCAGCTGCCCCCGGGCCCGCGTGCGCCCGAGCTGCCGCTGCTGGAGCGCGAAGAGGAACGGGAGCGGCTCGTCCGGTTGCTCGCCCGCGGCCGCTCCGTGCGGGTCACCGGCCCCTCCGGCGCCGGCCGCAGTTCGCTGCTGGACGTCGTCGCCGACGCCTGCGCCGACCTCGCGCCCGACGGGATACTGCGGCTGTCCGGCTACCGCCGCACCTCCGCCGACCTGCTGCAGGACCTCTTCTCCCTCGTCTACGAGGTCGACGGGTACCGCCCCGACCGCCCGCGGCTCCTGGAGCTGCTGAGCGACGTCGGCGCGATCGTCGTCCTGGACGACCTGGAATTCGGCGGCGCCGCGCTCGAAGAGCTGCTGAACGCCGTGCCGGAGTGCGCCTTCCTGATCACCGCGACCCCGGACGTCGCCGCCCCCGCGTCCGACTCGCTGATCGAAGAGGTCTTCCTGCCCGGCCTCACCCGCGTCGCGTGCCTGGCTCTGCTGGAGCACGTCGTGGAGCGCCCGCTCGACGAGGAGGAGGCCGCCTGGGCGGCAGACCTGTGGTTCGAGTCCGAGGGTCTGCCGCTGCGTTTCTTCCAGGCCGGTGCGCTGCTGCGGCAGCGCGACGTCCTGCGCAACCCGATCGAGGCCGAGCAGGAGTGGGACGACTCGGTCTGGACCTCGGGCTCAGGGCCCGAGGCCGACGGCCCGTTCGACGCCGAGCCCGCCGGTCGTATACCGCTGCCGTCGCTCGCCGAGAGCGCCGCGCCCGCCGAACTGCTCGCGTCCCGGCTGAGCGAGGCGGCCCAGCAGGCGCTGGACTTCGCCGTCGCGCTCGACGGCGAATGCCCGCACCCTTCGCACCTGCCCGCGCTCGTGGGCGACGCCCACGGTGACGCCGCGCTCGGCGAGATAGCCGCCTGCGGCCTCGCCGTCCCCGTCGCCTCGCACTACCGGCTCGCCGCCGGGGTGCGTCAGCAGCTGTCCGTAGGACTCTCCACGGAGGCGGAGGACACCGCCCTCGCCCTCGCCGCGGCCCAGCACTACGCCTGGTGGGCGGGCCACCCCTCGGTCGCCCCCGAGCGGGCCGCCACCGAGGCCGAGGCGATCCTCGCCGCGATGGCCGCCTGCCGCGACGCCGGACACCCCAGCAACGCCGTCCTCCTCGCCCGCACCGCGGCCCCCGCGTTCGCCGGCGCGCTGCACTGGAGCGCCTGGGAGCGGGCACTACGGATCGGGCAGGAATCGGCCCGGCTGGCCGGGGAAGTGGCCGAAGAGGCGTACTTCCATCACGAGTTGGGCGTCCTCGCACTCTGCACCGGCAGCCTCGACCGGGCCCGGGCCGAGCTGGAGGCCTCCATAGCCCTGCGCGGGGCGCTCGCCGACCGCCAGGGCACCCTGGTGGGCCGCAGGACCCTCGCGCTCGTCAACGACCGTTCCAGCGGCTCCGTGGCGCTCACGCTGCCGGGCGCCGGCCTGGAGATACCCGGCGCCGGCCCGGACTCGCACCTCGCGGCGTCCGCCGCGCCCGGCCGCGATTCCTACGAACCGCCCGTCACGGTCATCAGCAAGCGGCTCGCCGCGGGCGGCCCGCCGGCCCGCAGGACCGCACGGACCGTCTTCGGAAACTCCCGCCGCAACCTCCTCGCCGCGGGCGCGGGCGCCGCACTGGCGGCGATCATCGGCACGGTCGTCACGCTCGGCACCTCGGCGGGCAGCAGCGAGAACCGCAACGTGCCGAACAACGTGAAGCCCGTCGAGTCCGCCCAACCGGACGACCAGAACGCGGGCCTCCCCGCCGACGAGCAGACCACGGACGGCGCCACCTCCCCGAAGCCGGGCACCCCCTCGAAGGGCGCCACCGCGACCACGCAGCCCGTCACGTCCGGCGGCACGTCGTCGGTGCCGGGCAACGGCGGTCAGACGTCCTCGACGCCGGGACACACGCCGTCCACCAGGCCGGGCACGACAGGCGGCGGCTCAGGCTCGCCGACGCATACGACCACGCCGCCGACGACTCCGCCCACAACACCTCCGACCACGCCGCCCACAACACCTCCGACGACTCCGCCCACCACGCCGCCGACCACGGAACCGCAGTCCGGCGGCACTGGCGGCTAGGACGTAACGCGAAGGCCCCGGCCCCCGGACGTTCGCCCGGGTCGGGGCCCAGCGCGCCTAGCGTGATCCGCTCGTGAGCGGAACGGCCTGCGATCAGAACAGGCGGAGTTTGTCGTCCTCGATGCCGCGCATCGCGTCGTAGTCCAGGACGACGCAGCCGATGCCGCGGTCGGTGGCCAGGACGCGGGCCTGGGGCTTGATTTCCTGGGCGGCGAAGACGCCCTTCACCGGGGCGAGGTGCGGGTCGCGGTTCAGGAGTTCGAGGTAGCGGGTGAGCTGCTCGACGCCGTCGATGTCGCCGCGCCGCTTGAGCTCGACCGCGACCGTGACGCCTTCGGCGTCCCGGCAGAGGATGTCGACCGGGCCGATCGCCGTCATGTACTCGCGCCGGATCAGGGTCCAGCCCGCACCCAGTACTTCCATGCGGTCCGCGAGCAGCTCCTGGAGGTGGGCCTCGACGCCGTCCTTGATGAGGCCGGGGTCGATCCCGAGCTCGTGCGAGGAGTCGTGGAGGACCTCCTCGATGGTGATGATCAGCTGCTCACCGGCCTTGTTCACCACCGTCCAGACACCGTCGTCGCCCACCTTGAGGGTGCACGGCGGGGACATCCAGTTGAGCGGCTTGTAGGCGCGGTCATCGGCGTGGATGGAGACCGAACCGTCAGCCTTCACGAGGAGCAGACGGGTCGCCGACGGAAGGTGGGCGGAGAGCTTGCCCGCGTAGTCCACGGAGCAGCGGGCAATGACGAGGCGCATGGTGGGCAACGCTACTCGACGCCCCGCCCCGTGCGCGATTCGCCCTCAAGAGGAGGGTCCGGGCGACTGTTGAAAATTGGCCGGTTGTGGGCGCTACCTCCTGGTGCGCCAGGACCGTGCCGCCTACCGTTGTATGTGGAAGCCGTCGTGCGGGAGAAGCTCGGCCGGTTTCCGGTCCATGTCCGTCTGGCCCCGCACATCGCGGGGTCACGAGAGGAGTACCCATGTCGCTCGACGTCTCACCGGCCCTCCTCGAACAGGCCGAGCGAGGCGAGGTCGACGAGAAGGAATTCGTCGACTGCGTCCGGACCTCCCTGCCGTACGCATGGGAGATGATCAGTTCACTGGTGGCGCAACTCAAGGTTGACGGTGGTTCCTTCGCCGACAACCAGGTGCCGCCGCCGGACGAACAGGCGCGCGGTCAACTGCTGCGCGCGCTGGCGAGTGACGCGATACGCGGTGCCCTGCAGCGCCATTTCGGGGTCCGACTCGCGTTCCAGAACTGCCACCGGGTAGCGGTTTTCCCGCTCGACCCGGCCGTTGACGGGAGTTACGGGAAGTTTACATCCGTTCGCTCCCAACTGCTCAACCAGTCACCGGAGTTCAGGGACTGCTGATCCTCGTGTGACAGCGGTTCACGTGCTCCCGCCTCCGGTTCAGGCCAATTGCGGGAGCACGTCGCTGCCCAGTCGCATGACGTTCTCCTCGGTGACAGCCAGATCTCCCGAACCCTCCACCAGCAGTGCGAAGCGGGTGATCCCGGTCCGCTCGGAGGTGGCCGCCAGCCGGTCGGCGCAGAGCTGGGCCGTACCCACCGGGTGGAGATCGCAGAGCAACTCCGTGTAGCTGAGCGGGTTCCGCATCGCGCGGGCGCTGCCGTCCACGGTCTGATGGGCCGCCAGCCCGCGTTGCATCCAGCCGGGCATCGCCTTGACCAGCGCCTCGACCGCGTCCTCACGGCTGTCGGCGATCTGGACGACGCCCGCCGACACATGTTCGGCGCCGGCCGCCGCGACGACCTCGGGGGAGAGCCCCGCGGCCCGCGCCGTGAGCTGCCAGAGCTCGACCATCCCGGCCTTCTCCTCGTCGCCGCAGTGCATCCCGAGCAGCATCGGCAGACCGCGTTCCGCGGCCAGCCGGACGGAGTTGGGGGAGGTGCAGGCGACCACCACCGGGGGTCCCGGCTCGTCGAGCTCGTCGGGGCGCGGGACGACGGGCACCTCGCGGAACGCGTAGCGCGGCCCGTCCGCCCCGACCCGGGGCTCGCGCAGCCAGCGCATCAGCAGGTCGAGTGATTCCGGGAAGCCGTGCTCGAAGGCCTCGATGCCGGCGCCGAAGACCTCCAGGTCCACCCAGGGGCCGCCGCGCCCGACACCGAGGGTGAAACGGCCGCCGGAGGCTATGTGCAGCAGTGCCGCCTGCTCGCCGAGCGCCACCGGATGGGCGGTCGGCAACACGCTGACCGCCGTGCCGACCCCGATGGTGCTGGTGCGACCCAGCAGAAACGCAGCGAGCGTCACCGCGGACGGGCAGACTCCGTACGGAACGAAATGGTGCTCGGCCAGCCATACGGCGTCCAGCCCCGCGGACTCGGCCAGCTCGGCCGACCGTACGGCCCGGTGCAGCACCTCACCCTGGCCCTGGCCGGGGAACTGAGCCGCGAGAACAAAAGTCCCAACACGCATTGGTCACTCCCTCCTCTACAGGCACTAACGCTTGACACGTGCCAAAGGCACGGCCTACCGCAGCGATTTCATGATTTTCGGCAGTGGATGTCGGACAGGGCCAGGTGGGAGCGGGATCGGAGGTACGTCCGCCTCATGACCCGCCGCGTACTCTGGGACGAGCTGCCCCGATCCGACCGAACCGCGAGGTGTCCCATGTCGCCGCGTCGAAACCACCCGCGCGGTGGTGACAGCCCCGCCGACCGTCCCGGGGAGTCGGGTTCGGGCCGCGGCCCCGAGCGTACCGAGACCTGGCAGGGCGAGGAGTGGTCGGTTCGGCCGATCGCCGGAAGTGCCGCGGGCAAGAGCTACCGGTGCCCGGGCTGCGACCAGGAGATTCCGCCCGCCGTCGGCCACTTGGTGGCCTGGCCGGAGTACGGCGGGGGCGTCGACGACCGCCGGCACTGGCACCGGGCGTGCTGGAACGCGAAAGACCGCCGCACCACGAGGGTGCAGCGGTCCCGTAACGCACCGCGCTACTGAAAAAAGCGCTGTCAGACGTCGCGCTTGGCCAGTACCGCGTAGGCGCCGCCCAGGGCGATCGCCGTGATGATCGCCAGCAGCCCGAGGCCGGGCCAGCCGGTACTGGTGCCGCCGTCCATCGGGATCCGGTACATGGACGCGAGCCCGTTGAGCGCCGAGTACTTGATCAGGAAGTCGCGCAGCGAGTGCATGCTCTCGGCGAACATGAAGAGCGCGAGGATCAGCGGCAGCAGCACCACGCCCATCATGGCCGTGATCGCGCCCGCCGAGTGCCGCAGCAGGGTGCCGATCGCCAGCGAGAGCAGACCGAGCAGCGCCACGAACAGACCGGCGCCGACGGTGGCGCCCAGCCACTGGCCGCCGTGGGCGACGACCTTGCCGGCCTCGATCGAATCCCGCATCACCGAGTCCTCGTAGGCGGAGGACGGGACCTTCTGGTCCGACAGGGCCGCGGAGTTGATGAGCGCGGTGATCCCGCAGGCCGCAGTCGTCGTCACGAACGACAGGCCGAAGAAGACGATCGCCTTGGCCGTGAGCACCCGGGACCGGCTCGGGCAGGCGGTGAACGTCGTACGGATCATGCCGGTGCTGTACTCGGAGGTCACCACCAGGACGCCGAGGGTGATCACCGCGAGCTGGCCGAGCATCAGCCCGAACAGGCCGCCGCTGAGCAGCGGCGCCCCGACGTAGTCGCTGTGGGTCATCGCCAGGGTCACCAGCATGCCGATGCCGATGACGACGGCGAGCATCACGCTGAGCGTCCACACCGTGGAGCGCACCGTGCGGATCTTCGTCCACTCGGACTTCAGCGCGTGCGCGAGCGTGGTGTTCTGCACCGGGATCGGCGACGTGTACTGCTGGGCGTACGCGTAGGGAGCGCCGGGGGCGGGGACGGGGGCGGTCATCGGGCGTCCTCGCTGTCGGACTTGTTGAGGCTGGGAGCGGTGGGCGGCACCACGGGGGGCGCGGCGGGAGCGGCGGGAGCGGCCGGGGGAGCCGGCGCGGCCGGGGCGGCAGGCGCGACCGGCGGCTGCGCGGGCACGGCGGTGGTCGCCGCGTACGGCTGCGGCGGCGGTCCCGCCGGCTGCTGCCCGTACGGCTGCGCGTAGGGCTGGGCGGGCTGCGCCGACGGCTGGGTGTAGAGCTGCTGCTGGGCCTGCTGCGTGGGCGGATGACCCCAGCCGGCGGGCGCCTGCTGCTGGTAACCGGCCGGCGGGTAGCCGCCCTGCGGGTACTGCCCCTGCGGCGGGTAACCGGCCTGCTGGTACCCCTGCTGCGGGTGCGGGGCGGGCTGCTGCAGCCCCTGGCGCAGGTCCTCCGTGGAGCGGTAGTCCACCGCGCCGCTGGTCATCCGCATGTACGCCTCTTCCAGCGAGGCCTGGTGCGGCGACAGTTCCCAGAGGCGTACGTCGATCTCGTGCGCGAGGTCGCTGATCCGCGGCAGCTCCAGGCCGGTGACGCGCAGGGCGCCGTCCTGCTCGGGCTGCACGAGGCCGCCGGCCTCGCTGAGTGCCTTCGACAGCTTCTCGCGCATCCCGGCGTCGTCAGGGGTGCGGACCGTGGCGTGCGCGGTCGAGTTGCGGGCGATGAAGTCCTTGACGCTCATGTCGGCGAGCAGCTGCCCGCGGCCGATCACGATCAAGTGGTCGGCGGTCAGCGCCATCTCGCTCATCAGGTGGCTCGACACGAAGACCGTGCGGCCCTCGGCGGCGAGCTTCCGCATGAGGTTGCGGACCCAGAGGATGCCCTCGGGGTCCAGGCCGTTCACCGGTTCGTCGAAGAGCAGCACCTCGGGGTCGCCGAGCAGGGCGCCCGCTATGCCGAGCCGCTGGCCCATGCCGAGCGAGAAGCCCTTGGAGCGGCGCGACGCGACGTCCTGCAGCCCCACGACGCCCAGCACTTCGTCCACCCGGCGGGCCGGGATGCCGGACAGCTGCGCCAGGCACAGCAGGTGCTGGCGCGCGCTGCGGCCGCCGTGCACGGCCTTGGCGTCGAGGAGCGCACCGACCCTGCGGGGGGCGTTGGTCAGCTGCCGGTACGGCTGGCCGCCGATGGTGACACGGCCGGCCGACGGGTCGTCCAGGCCCAGGATCATCCGCATGGTGGTGGACTTGCCCGAACCGTTCGGTCCGAGGAAGCCGGTCACGGCGCCCGATCGGACCTGGAACGACAGGTTGTACACAGCCGTCTTGGCGCCATAGCGCTTGGTGAGGCCCGTTGCCTCGATCATGCTTGCCCCTCGCCTTCAACCGGGGCACGTGCCCCCGTGAGGTTTAGGAGGCTACAGGGGCCCGAACGGTTCCAGCAGGGGTGCACTTCCGGTACCCGTGCCGGTACCGCTCACGCGTCACGGTTCTTGAGAATCAGATATCCGCCGAGCAGCGCGGCCACCACCCATGCCGCCATGATCGCGAATCCGGCCCAGGGGCCGTACGGCGCGGCGTTGTCGCCCACCTGCACCACGGTGGTGATCTGGCGGCCTGCCTGGTCGGGGAAGTACTTCGCCACCGTCTTCACCTTCGGCACCGCCGACAGGATCGGCGAGACGAGGAAGAAGAACGGCATCAGGATGCCCAGCCCGAGCATCGGGCTGCGCAGCATCGTGGCGACGCCCACGCAGAACAGCACCAGGAGCGTCATGTAGAGGCCGGTGCCGATCACCGCGCGCAGGACGCCGGGGTCGCCGATCGACGCTTTGTGGCTGCCGAGCAGCGACTGGCCGAGGAAGAACGAGATGAAACTGGTGGCCATGCCGACCACCAGGGCGAGCGCTCCGGCGACGGCGACCTTGGAGAAGTAGAACGAGGCACGCTGCGGGACCGCCGCGAGCGAGGTACGGATCATGCCCGAGCTGTACTCGCTCGCGATCACCAGGACACCGAAGACGACCAGTGCGAGCTGGCCGAGCAGAATCCCGGCGAAGCTGGTGCCCGTGGGGTCGAAGGTGAGCTTCTCCTCTGCGGAGAAGGTCTTGAACTGGCTGTTCACCACTGCGCAGATGATCGCGCTGAAGGCGACGGTGACGAGGAACGCCAGCGCCAGCGTCCACACCGTGGACCGTACCGTCCTGATCTTGGTCCATTCCGACTGCAGGACCGCGCCGGGAGCCGCCATGGTCAGGACTCCTTTCCGGTGCTGGGGGTGCTGTCCTTGCCGCCGGACCAGCCGGCGCCCCACTGCGGGGCGGCGCCGTCCGTGACGGGTACCGCACCGGCCGGGTCGCCGGCGAGGTGCCCGCCCGCGTGGTATTCCACCGAGTCGGCGGTGAGCTGCATGAACGCTTCCTCCAGTGAGGCCCGCTGCGGGCTCAGCTCGTGCAGGGTCAGCTGGTGCTTCGCGGCCAGCTCGCCGATCCGCGCGGGATCGCCGCCCTCGATCTCGAAGGAGCCGTCGCCGGTGACCACCGGGGTGATCTGCGCGGCGGCCAGCGCGTCCCGCAGCCGTTCCGGATCAGGGGTCCTGACCCGGACGTACGAGCGGGAGTTCATCGCGATGAAGTCGGCCATCGAGGTGTCCGCGAGCAGCCGGCCCTGGCCGATGACGACCAGGTGCTCGGCGGTCAGCGCCATCTCGCTCATCAGGTGGCTGGAGACGAAGACCGTACGCCCCTGGGCGGCCAGATCCTTCATCAGATTGCGGATCCAGTGGATGCCCTCGGGGTCGAGCCCGTTGACCGGCTCGTCGAACATCAGGATCTCGGGGTCACCGAGCAGGGCGCCCGCGATGCCGAGCCGCTGGCCCATCCCCAGGGAGAAGCCCTTGGACCGCTTCTGGGCGACCGAGGACAGGCCAACGGTCTCCAGCACCTCGGCGACCCGGGTGGCCGGAATGCGGTTGGACTGCGCGAGGCACAGCAGGTGGTTGTACGCGGTGCGGCCGCCGTGGATGGCCTTCGCGTCCAGGAGGGCGCCGATGTACTTGAACGGCTCGTTCAGGGCCCGGTAGTGCTTTCCGTCGATGCGCACATCACCCGCGGTCGGGTTGTCCAGGTCCAGCATCATGCGCATGGTCGTGGACTTGCCCGCGCCGTTCGGCCCGAGGAAGCCGGTCACCACGCCGGGGCGCACGGTGAACGTGAGGTGGTCGACAGCGGTCTTGTCCCCGTACCGCTTGGTGAGCCCCTGCAGTTCAATCATTGTCCCAACGTAATGTCCGCCCGGACGCCCGTCACGCCAAAAACCCCCATCCGAGGAGGACGGGGGCTTCTGGTGATGGGGGATCAGCGGGAGGGGTGTGCCCGCTTTTGTGGTGTTACCTGCTCTGCTGTGCCGGGACGCCGCGGGAGATCGGCTCCTCGTCGGCCGGGCCGGTGGCCGCGGCCACCGCCGCACCGGTGAGGGTGGCCAGCATCTCGCGGACGTTGGTCAGCTGGGCGTTGATGCTGTCGCGGCGGTTGGTCAGCGCCGCCAGCTCGCGCTCGGACTCGCTGCGGATCCGGTCGGCCTTCGCGTTCGCGTCCGCGACGATGTCCTCGGACTGGCGCTGGGCCGTCTCCACCGTCTGGCGGGCGCGGCGCTCGGCGTCGGTACGGAGCTTCTCGGCCTCGAGGCGGAGCTGCTCGGCGCGGTGCTCGATCTCCGCCAGGCGCTTCTCGGCCTTGGCCTGACGCGACGCCAGGTCACGCTCGGACTGCTCGCGGCGCTTGGCCAGGTTCGTCTCGAAGTCGGCTGCGGCCTGGGCGGCCTTGGCACGGGTCTCCTCGAAGAGGGCGTCGGCCTCCTCGCGCTTGGCCTGGGCGTCCTTCTGGGCCTCGCCACGCAGCTGCGTGGAGTCGGACTTCGCCTTGTCGACGATCCGGGCGCCCTCGTCCTCGGCCTTGGACTTGCGGTCCGCGGCGAAGGTCTCGGCGTCGTTGCGCACCTGGTTGGCGGCGGACTCCGCGAGCTCGCGGTGCTGCTCGGCCGCGCGGCGGGCCTCCTCACGAAGGTCCTTCGCCTCCTCCTCGGCGAGGCGGAGGATCTTCTCGACGCGGGCGCCGAGGCCGGCGTACGACGGCTCCGCGTCGTTGACCTGCGCCTGCGCGTTCTGGGTCTCGAGGTGTAGCTCCTCGATGCGCTTCTCCAGCGCGGTGATCCGGGTCAGTGCGCTATCACGGTCGGCGACGAGCTTGGTGATGCGGTCGTCCACCTGACCGCGGTCATATCCGCGCCGAACGAGTTCGAAGCCGAAGGGGGAGGAGGTGTCACTCATGGGGTTCCTGTCAATTCAGACCGGGTGAGGTGATAGAGGGAATCCTAGGGGCCCGGACGGCGTGTCACCGAGCCATTGCCTATTAGGTATGGAGAATGTCCGCTCAATCGAGTGGAGCATCGTCGTTGCGCTTGCCCCCCGAACGGGTGGTTCCGGCCCCCGCACCGGCGGTCACCGCGTTCTTCCCGGCTCCAGGGGTCTCGAATGACTCCAACGCCTCCAGGACGTCCTGGACACGGGAGATCTCGGCATTGATGTCCTGTCGGCGGCGCACCAGGATCTCCAACTCGCGCTTCCCCTCGGTGACCGTACGCTCCGCCTCGGCACGGGCCTCCCCCTTGATCCGCTCGGCATCCCGCTCCGCGTCGGCCTTCTTCTGCTCGGCCTCCTTGAGCAGCCCCTCGGCCTTCTTCACGGCGGCGATCCGTACCTTGCTCGCCTCGGACGAGGCCATGGACTTGAGCTCCTCGGCCTTCGCCTCGGCCTCGGTGAGCTGCTCGGTGGCGGCCGCGACCAGCTTGTCGACCCGCTCGCCGGCTGTCCGCATCTGCTCGGAGGACTCCTTGCGGGCCCGCTCGTGCAGCTCCTCGACCTCGGTCTCGACGCGGTTGCGCAGTTCCTCGGTGCGTTCTCTTATCGACGTGGCGTCCCGGCGCGCCTCGCCGAGCAGGGTGTCCGCGTCCGTACGGGCCCGCTCGACCAGTCCGTTGCACTCCAGCGTCGCCTCGGCGAAGATCCGTTCGGCCTCGGTGCGGGCGGCACCGACCATCGTGTCGGACTGCTCCTCGGCGGCGGCGCCGATCCGAAGCGCCTCGGCCTGCGCCTTGGCGATCAGCTCGTCCGCCTGCTCGGCGGCCTCGCTGCGGCGGCGGTTGGCGTCCTCGCGGGCCTCGTCGCGGATCCGGTCGGCCTCCGCGCGGGTCGCCTCCGACTCGCGCTCGGCGGTGTCCAGGGCGTCCTTGGCCAGGATGCCGAGACGTTCGGCCTCCTCGCGGGCCTTCGTGATCAGCTGGTCGGCCTGGCCGGCAGCGTCGGTACGGCGGCGGTTGGCGTCGTCACGGGACTCCGTGCGCAGCCGCTCGGACTCGTCGATCGCCTCGGAAACGGTGCGTTCCGCCAGCGACTTGGCGGCGTCCGTCTCCTCCTTGGCGTCGCGGCGGACCCGCGCGGCGTCCTCGGCGGCCCGCTCCCGTTCGGAGTTGGCGTCCGCGTGCAGCCGGTCGGCCTCGCCCTGGGCCTCGGTACGCAGCCGGTCGGCGGCGTGCTCGGCGGCGGAGCGCAGTCCGGCGATCTCCTCGGCAGCCTGCTCGTGCAGATGCGCGACGGCGTCACGGACCTGCTGAGCGGTCTGCTCGGCGGCGGCGACCAGTTCGGTGGCACGCGATTCGGCCTCGGCGACCAGCCGGTCGGCCTCGACCCCGGCCTCCTGGACCCGGGTTCGGGCCGACGCGAGCAGCTCCTCGCTCTCGCGGCGGGCCTGGGCCCGCTCCTGATCGGCCTCGCCGCGCGCGGCCGCGAGCAGTTCCTCGGCCTCGCGGCGGCGGCGGGCCGCCTCCTCCTGGGCGGCGGCCAGCGCCTCGCCGGCCTCGGTGCCGGTCCGCTCGGCGGCCGCGGCGGCCTCCGAGCGCAGCCGGTCCGCGGTCTCCTGCGCCTCGGTGCGCAGCTGTTCGGCCTCGGTCGCGGCGTCGGTACGCAGCCGCACCGCGATCGTCTCGGCCTCGGCGCGGGTCTGCGACGCGTCGGCCGCGGCCTCGTCACGCAGCCGTACCGTTTCGGCCTCGGCCTGCTCCTGCAGGACCCGGACCCGCTCCGCTGTCTCGTTCCGCAGCCGTTCCGCCTCGTCGGCGGCCTCGCGGCGCAGCCGTTCGGCCTCGCCACGGGCGTCGCGCAGCGCCTGCTCGGCGGTGGTGACGCGCTGCTCGGCCTCCTCGCGCAGCCGCACCAGGTCCGCCTCGGCGTCGGCACGCAGCCGCAGCGCGGTCTGCTCGGCCTCGCCGCGCTGCCGCAGCGCGTCGGCCTCGGCGTCGTCCTTGACCTGGCCGGCCTGCTGCTCGGCCTCGCCGCGCAGCGCGTCGGCCTCGGCGCGGGCCCGCTCCAGGGCCTCCTCGGCCTTCTTGTTCAGTGCGGAGGCACGCTCGGTGGACTCGGCCCGCATCCGGTCGGACTCGGCGGACGCGCCCTGGCGCATCTCGTCGCCGTCCGCCTTCGCCTTGGCCAGCAGGCCCTCGGCGGTCCTGGCGGCCTCCTCGATCTGCTGGACGGCCTCACGGCGGGCCTCACCGCGGATCCGCTCGCCCTCGGCGACCGCGTCGGCCCGCAGCTGCTCGGCCTCGCCGCGCAGCCTGCGCGCCTCCTCCTGCAGCTCGACGGTCTTGGCCCGGTACTCCTCGGTGTCGTCCTGCGCGGCGCCGCGCAGCTCCTGAGCGGACGCCTCGGCCTGGCCGCGCAGCCGCTCGGCCTCCGCCTCGGCCTCGCCGCGGATGCGCTCGGCCTCCTCGGCGGCCGCCCGGGTGGTGGCCCGGGCGTCCTGGGACGCCGTCGTCAGCACCTCCTCGGCGCTCCTGGCCGCCTGGGCCAGCTGCGCCGCGGCGTCCTCGGACGCGGCGGACCGCGCGGTCTCCTGGGCCTCGGCCCTGACCCGCTCCGCCTCGGCGACCGCGTCGGCCCGGACCTGCTCGGCCTCGGCCTTGGCGGCCTCCGACTCCTTGGTCGCCTCCGTCACCATGCGGGCGATCTCGGCGCGGGCGGTACGGGTGCGCTGCTCGTTCTCGGCCTCGGCGGTGGACAGCCGCTTCGAGGCGGCCGTGTTGGCCTCCTCGCGCAGCCGGTCGGCCTCCGCGCGGGCCTCGCGCAGCGAATCGTCCGCCTCGCGCATCCGCTCCTGGGCGAGCCGGGTGAGCTCGGTGGCCTCCTGGCGGGCCGCGTCGGACTCGCTGAGGGTGGAGGTGCGCAGCTGCTCGGCCTGGCTGCTGGCTTCCTGCGCCTGGTTGGAGGCCGCGTTCAGCAGCCGTTCCGCATCGGTCCTGGCCCGCCGCAGCAGCTGCTCGGCCTCGGACTTCGCGGACTCCGCCTCTGCGGTGAGCCGCTCGCGGGTCTGCTCGGCGATCCGGGTCGCCTCGGCGCGGGCGGCGGCGAGCGCCGCCTCGGACTCGGCGCGGGTCTCGTCCAGCAGCCGGCGGGCCTGGGACTCGCTGCGGGCCCGCAGCTGCTCGGCCCAGGCCACGTTCTCGTTGACGTGGGTCTCGACGGTGGCCCGGCGCTCGCCCAGCTCCTCGTCGAGCTGACGGCGCCGGGCGACGGCCTCGGCATGCCATTCGGCCTCGAAGCGGGACTGCCGCTCGGCCTGTTCCTGCAGCAGGCGCTGGGTGGCGGCGCGCGCCTCGCGCAGCTCGCGCTCCGCGTCGGTGCGCAGCTGGTCCGCCTGGATCTGGGCGTTGCGCAGCAGCTGGTCGGCCTGGTGGCCGATGTTGTCGTAGGCCGGGCGGGCGGCGAGATTGCGGCGTGCCTCGTGAAGTTTGGCGCGCAGAACCTCGACCTGGTAGCCCAGGTCGTCGGCGTGCTCGACGGCCTTACCCCGCTCGGTGCGAAGCCGCTCCATCTCAGCTTCGAACAGCGAGAGGTGATCGTCGGCCTCGTAGCGGTCGTTGCCCCGCACTCCGCGGTCCCATCCGTCCCCTGGCGTTCTCACCCGCCAACCGGGTGAGACTCTCCGGAGCCCTGTTCGCACAGAGCCCTACGGAGAAGTGTGTCTGATCCACGCCGTGGAGCGGGCCGGTACCCCACGCCCACCCGTCGGCTGGGCCACTCTACCGGCCCAAGGGGGGCTGGGGTCAGTGGTCCTTGGCGGCGGTGACCAGCTCGGTGAGGACACCATGGCAGTCCTTGGGGTGCAGGAACGTGATCCGTGACCCCATGGAGCCGATTCGCGGCTCTTCGTAGAGCACCCGGACGCCCTTCCCCGCGATGTCCGCGGCGTCGCCGTCCACGTCCGCGGTGCCGAAGGCGATGTGGTGCACGCCCTCGCCGTTCTTTGCCAGCCATTTGCCGACCGCGGAGTCCTCGCGGGTCGGTTCCAGGAGCTGGAGGTAGGAGGCGCCGCCGTCGGAGGTCTCGTTGATCTTGAGCATGGCCTCCCGTACGCCCTGCTCCTCGTTCACCTCGGAGTGGTGGACCTCGAAGCCGTACGTGGCGCGGTAGAACTCGACGGTGGCGTCGAGATCGAAGCACGCGATACCGATGTGGTCGATGCGAGTCAGCATGGGAACAGTGCACCGCTACCTGACCCGGTAACGCAACGTGCGCGCGATCACACGTTCCGCCCGATGACCGCGCGCTTACCGCTCAGTACATTGACGGTAACCCTCGTTAACTTCTCTCTTCCTCTGCTGAAGGGGCCGCACCATGAGCCAGCCACGTACGTCCGTGATCGTCGCAGGTGCCAGAACTCCCATGGGAAGGCTGCTCGGATCCTTGCGATCCTTTAGCGGCGCCGACCTCGGGGGCGTCGCGATCAAGGCGGCGCTGGACCGCGCGGGGATCGGCGGCGACCAGGTGCAGTACGTCATCATGGGCCAGGTGCTGCAGGCCGGCGCCGGCCAGATCCCGGCCCGCCAGGCCGCCGTCAAGGGCGGCATCCCGATGAACGTCCCGGCCCTGACGATCAACAAGGTCTGCCTGTCCGGCCTCGACGCGATCGCCCTCGCCGACCAGCTGATCCGCGCCGGCGAGTTCGACATCGTCGTCGCCGGCGGCCAGGAGTCGATGACCAACGCCCCGCACCTGCTGCCGAAGTCCCGTGAGGGCTACAAGTACGGCGCGATCGAGATGCTCGACGCGATGGCGTACGACGGCCTCACCGACGCCTTCGAGAACATTCCGATGGGGGAGTCGACCGAGAAGCACAACACCCGCCTCGGCATCGGGCGTGCGGCCCAGGACGAGATCGCGGCCCAGTCCCACCAGCGCGCCGCCGCCGCGCAGAAGAACGGCCTGTTCGAGGCCGAGATCACCCCCGTCGAGATCCCGCAGCGCAAGGGCGAGCCGGTGATCTTCAGCCAGGACGAGGGCATCCGCGCCGAGACCACCACGGAATCGCTCGCCAAGCTCCGCCCCGCCTTCGCCAAGGACGGCACGATCACCGCCGGCACCTCCTCACAGATCTCCGACGGCGCCGCCGCGGTGGTCGTCATGAGCAAGGCGAAGGCCGAGGAGCTGGGCCTGGAGTGGATCGCCGAGATCGGCGCGCACGGCAACGTCGCGGGCCCGGACAACTCGCTGCAGTCCCAGCCCTCCAACGCCATCGCGCACGCGCTGGCCAAGGACGGTCTGACCGTGCAGGATCTGGACCTGATCGAGATCAACGAGGCGTTCGCCGCGGTCGCCGTGCAGTCGATGAAGGACCTCGGCGTGACACCTGAAAAGGTGAACGTCAACGGCGGTGCGATCGCCCTGGGTCACCCGATCGGGATGTCCGGGGCGCGGGTCGTCCTGCACCTCGCGCTGGAGCTCAAGCGGCGCGGCGGCGGAACGGGTGCCGCCGCGCTCTGCGGCGGAGGCGGCCAGGGCGACGCCCTGATCATCCGCGTCCCCGGCAAGTAGTAACGAGAGACGGAGCACTGATGGTGGACGTCGCCACGCTGGTCGAGCAGGCGCGGGAGGGCAGGCCGCGGGCCGTGGCCCGGCTGATCTCGCTGGTGGAGGGGGCGTCCCCGCAGCTCCGGGAGGTGATGGCCGCGCTCGCGCCGCTGTCCGGCGGCGCGTACGTGGTCGGCCTGACGGGCTCGCCGGGCGTGGGCAAGTCCACCTCGACATCCGCGCTGGTCACCGCGTACCGCAAGCGCGGCAAGCGGGTCGGGGTGCTGGCGGTGGACCCGTCCTCGCCGTTCTCCGGCGGCGCGCTGCTCGGTGACCGGGTGCGGATGTCGGAGCACGCCTCCGACCCCGGCGTCTACATCCGCTCGATGGCGACCCGGGGCCACCTCGGGGGCCTCGCCTGGTCGGCGCCGCAGGCGATCCGGGTGCTCGACGCGGCCGGCTGCGAGGTGATCCTCGTCGAGACGGTGGGTGTCGGGCAGTCCGAGGTGGAGATCGCCGCCCAGGCGGACACCTGCGTGGTGCTGCTGGCGCCGGGCATGGGCGACGGGATCCAGGCCGCGAAGGCCGGGATCCTGGAGATCGGCGACGTCTACGTGGTCAACAAGGCCGACCGGGACGGCGCCGACTCCACCGCGCGTGAGCTGAACCACATGCTCGGGCTGGGCGAGTCACGCGGCCCGGGGGACTGGCGGCCGCCGATCGTCAAGACCGTCGCGGCCCGCAGCGAGGGCATCGACGAGGTCGTCGAGGCCCTGGAGAAGCACCGCGCCTGGATGGAAGAGCACGGCGTCCTGGACGCCCGCCGCCGGCGCCGTGCCGCCAACGAGGTGGAGAACATCGCCGTCACCGCCCTGCGCGAGCGAATCGGCGACCTGCACGGCGACCAGCGGCTCGACGCCCTGGCGGAACGGATCATCACGGGCCACCTGGATCCCTACACCGCGGCGGACGAACTGATCGAGAGCGTCACGCAGGCGTAGGCTCCCGCCGCCACCTCAGCGGGGCAGTGACGCGAGAGCCCGGCCCCGCCCGCAAACCCAGCCCGCCTCGGGCAGGAAATCAACTGCGGCCGCGCGCCGAACGCAAGTGCTCCGCGATCGGCAGCAGCGCCTTGTGCAGCGCCGCCAGGTCCGCCGCCGGCAGCAGTCCGATGAAGTTCTCCCGGACCGACGCCACGTGATGCGGCGCGACCTTCCGCATCGTGTCCCAGCCGAGCTCCGTGAGCACGGCGTACAGCCCGCGCCGGTCGGACTCGCAGTTCTCCCGGCGGACCAGGCCGGTGCTCTCCATCCGGGTGACCTGGTGGGAGAGCCGGCTCTTGGACTGGAGAGTGACGCGTGCGAGATCGCTCATCCGCATGCGCCGGTCGTCGGACTCCGAGAGGTTGACCAGGATCTCGTAGTCGTTGTTGGTGAGGCCGAACGGCTGCAGGTCACGCTCCAGCTGGTGCATCAGCAGTCGGCTGACGTCGAGATGTGTGCGCCAGGCGCGCTGCTCGTCCTCGGTGAGCCACTTGGTGCCGTTCTCAGTCTCCATGTGAAGATTCTACATGTAGTTGAAAACCGTACGAACGGCCCCCGTAGTCAACCGGTCACAGCCCGAAGCGCCGCTGCAGATCGCCCAGCTGACCGGGCAGCCGCGGCACCTGTCCCTGCTGGCCGCCCGGCGCCCCCGGCACGCCCGCGCCCGGCACGCCGGGCCCGGCGGAGGCCGGCACGCCGCCGGTCGCCGTCTCCGGCATCAGGACCTCGGTGGACTGCAGCAGCACCTGACCGGCCCCGACGAACTCGAACTGGTGCTCCTCGCCCGACGTCCCGCCGATCCCGGTCAGCGCCCGCAGGCCGCCCAGGACGCCGCGCATGTAGCCGTGGTCGTAGTGATGGCAGGGGGAGGGGCAGTCCGCCCAGCCGACCAGCGCCTGCGGGTCCACCCGGATCGGCGGCTCCACGAAGTGCACGGCCCCGTTCGAGGCGGCGACGAACTTGCCGGTCCCGATCAAGGTGAGGAAGCCGGGGATGATCGACTGCTTGAGCGCCAGGCCCGGCTGGAAGGCCAGCAGGTTGCCCGACCGGATGGTCAGGTTGCCGTTCTCCAGGTCGAACGAGTTGACGTCGTACGCCCGGTCCGCGAGCAGCAGCTTGCCCTGGCCCTCGGCGACCACCCAGTCCGCGGCGTGCAGCGGCGAGTGGAAGTTGGTGGCGACCAGCCGGTCGAGCCGGCCGTGGCCGATGCCGTGGAAGTCGATCTGCCCGTAATAGGCGATCATCTTCCCCTTCTGCAGGAACCACTGCCCCTTGAGCTCGACGCTGAACGCGTACGGGTTGACGTTGTCGTCCACCGGCAGCGTGTGCGGATCATGAATGACGGGCCCACCGGCCATCGCGGTCACAGCTTGTCCTCCGACGCCTGTACGTACACCGTGCCCTGGCCCGACAGTTCCAGCTGGAACGCCTCGCCCGAGCCCCGTCCGACCATGTCCCGCCAGCCCAGTGCCGTGGACAGCTTGTTGCGTACGTCGCCGCGGTGCGCGACGTACGCCTGCGGGTCGACGTGCACCGGGCCCTGGTGGGTGATCGGCAGCTCGATGACGCCGCCGTGCGCCATGACGGCTACCGAGCCCTTGCCCTGCAGCGTGGTGGTGAACAGCCCCTGGCCGGTGACCTGGCCGCGGATCACGCCCATGACGCCGCCCTGCGAGCCCATGAACATCGTGGACTGCTGCAGCGTGCCGTCGAAGGCCAGCAGCCGGTCCGCCTCGACGTAGAGCGTCTCGCCGCTCAGGTCGATGGTGTGGATGTGGTGGCCGCCGTGCCCGAACATCACCGAGCCCTGGCCCTCGACGGTCATCAGCGGCGTCGCCTCGTTGGCGACCCGCCGGCCGATCATCGAGGCGATACCGCCCTGGCCGCCCTGGATGTTCGGCGTGAACGACACCTCGCCGCGGTAGGCGAGCATCGCGCCGCGCTGGCTGAACAGCCGCTGGCCGGGCAGGATCTGCGCCTCGACCATCTTGGAATTGATCTTGGTGAACGGCACTAGAGCTGTCCCCCGATCGTGTTGCGCTCGCTGGGCTGCACGTAGACCAGCCCCTCGCCCTCGAAACGGATCTGGAAACTCTCCCCGGATCCCTCGCCCATCACCGTCCGCCAGCTGATGCCGGTCTGGAAGTGCTGCTGCAGATTGCCGGTGTGCGCCACGTACGCGCCCGGGTCGACCTGCAGCGGCATGCCCGCCGAGACCCGCAGCACGATCGCCGGACCGTCCGAGGTGATCGCGGCCTGGCCGACGCCCTCGACGGTCGTGGTGAACAGGCCGTTGCCCTGGCTCGCGCCGCGCAGCCCGGTGAAGGTGGTGCCGGTGCGCAGCCCGGGGTCGGTCGCCAGCAGGTTGCTGGCCTCGACGTAGAGCTTCTCCCCGTTCAGCCGCACCAGGTTGATCTCGCTCGCACGGTCGGCGAAGTAGCACGTGCCGTGCCCCTTCACCTCCATGACCTCCATGGATTCGCCGGTGAGCCGGCGGGTCACCATGCCGCGGATCCCCTCACCGCCCCCGGACATCTTTTTGAACGCCATCTGGCCGTCGTAGGCCACCATCGCGCCGTTCTTCGCCTTGACGGCGTCGCCGGTCATCTCCACGGCGAGTACTTTGCTGCCCTGCAATCGGAACATGGCCACGGTCAGACGCTATCCGTCCGTGCGGGAGCCGTCACCGGAATCGGGCGAACAGGCGCTTCCCCGGCTGCCACCTCGACCTCCAGCAGTGATGCGCCACGGCGCTCGGCCTCGAACGCCTCGACGCCGCCGCGCAGCCCGAACAGCCGCTTGGACAGCGCGATCCACAGCACCGCCAGCACGTTGAGGGTCAGCGTCGCGATCTTGACCCAGCTGACCTTCTCGGTCAGTTCGTAGACCTCCAGCGGCAGGAACGCGGCGGTCGCGACGACCGTCAGGTACTCCGCCCAGCGCTTGCCCCACCAGAGCCCGAACGCCTCGACGATCTCGATGAGCGCGTACACGAGCAGCGCGACGGCGACGATCACCAGCGTCGAGTGCTTGTAGTCGAAGGTCTTGCGGATGGTGTCGATGACCGGGGAGTGCTCCAGGTCGTAGTGGAAGTGCTTGGCGACCGGGCCGAAGACCGAGAGCTGATCCTCGAAGAGCTTGCGGACGGAGTCCTGGGAGTTGCTGAACTGCCACACCGCCCACGCGGCGAGCACGATGAAGACGCCGCGCACCAGCCGCTCGGCCGCCAGGAAGCGCAGGATGAACAGATCGCGCAGCGCCCGCCCGCGCGGTACCTCGGGTGCCTGGTCGGCCGGCCCCGAGCCGTGCGGCTCGCCCAGTGCGAAGTCACCGCAGCGCAGACAGCGCCAGACCTCGCCGACGGACGTGGTGGCGTGCAGCCGCTCGCGCAGATGGCGCTCGTCCGGCGCGTAGGTGATGTGGCCCCGGCGCGAGCAGTGGCGCCGGTCCCAGTCGAACTTCATCGGTCCCGTTCCCCCGGTTGTCGTCGTCCGTCGGTGTCTTTCACGTGTTCTACGTGGAGGGGGACGCTATCGCCCTCCCTCCGGTTCTCGACCCCCGGGGCGGGCCCAGGGGAGGAGGCGGCGATAAATGGACCGCCTTGTGATCACATTCACAGAGCATCCGGAGGATGCCCAGGCCTCTAGGCCGGGGAGGAATCCGGCTTCCTGCGTAGCGGGGCGGGGAGAACCGATTCGCCGGCGGGTGGATCGGCGGGAGTGGCCAGGGCGACCCCGGCAGGTGCGGGATGTCGGAGTTGATGGACAGCCGGTCGATACGTGTGCGATCGGTCACTCGTTCGTGTGATCGTCGGGGAATCCGAGCAGAGAAGCGAAAAACGCGACCCTACGGTCGCGTCATGACGACAACGGCCGCCGCCGACGGCGCCGGGCACGCCCGGTGCACCTACCGGCTTCGCGTGTCGTCCACCGCGCTCGCCGCGCTGTCGGGCGAGTGGGACCGGTGCCGGTGGATCTGGAACGAGTGCGCGGCCCGGTCCAAGAAGGCATACCGGGACCAGGAGAAGTGTGGTCCGGCCCGGCTCGACGCGATGCTGACCGAGGCCCGCAGCCGTCAGGAATGGCTGCGCGAGGGCAGCAGCGTTCCGCAGCAGCAGATCATCCGGGATTTTGCCAGGTCCCGCGCCAAAGCACTCAAGGACATCAAGGCCCGGTTGCCGGTCAAGCAGCGCGCGGGGATGCCCCGGTACAAGAAGAAGGCCCTGGCCGACCCGACCCTCAACTACACCCAGCGCGGTTTCCGGTTGAAGGACGGACGCCTGCACCTCGCGGGGGGTATTTCGCTGACGGTGGTGTGGTCGCGGGACTTGCCCGCCGACCCCACGAGCGTGCGTATCCACCGCGACAGCATCGGGCACTGGTACGCCTCCTTCGTCGTCAAGACACAAGCGCAGCCGCTCCCCGCGACCGGCGCCGCGCTCGGCATCGACTGGGGCGTGAAGGAAACCGCGACCACCACCAGCGACGACCACGACCTCCCCCATCCCGGGCACGGCAAGAAGGCCGCCGGGAAGCTCGCCGGATATCAGCGGATGATGGCCCGCCGCAAGCCCAAGCGCGGGCAGGCCGCTTCGAAGGGATACCGGAAGGCGAAGCGGCAGGCCGCGATCACGCACAAGAAGATCGCCCGGCAGCGACAGGACACTGCCCGCAAGTGGGCCAAGCGTGCCGTGACGGATTTCGATCAGCTCGCGGTGGAGGACTTCCGGCCGAAGTTCCTCGCCAAATCCACCATGGCCCGCAAAGCGGCCGACGCGGCGATCTCCGCCACCAAGCACGAACTGATCAACATGGCGCGCAAACACCAGCGCATCCTGCATCTGGTGCACCCCGCGCACACCACCATGGACTGCGGACACTGCGGAGCGAGAACCAAGCACGCACTCCCGCTGTCGGAACGTACCTACACTTGCACCGCGTGCGGAGCCGTCTCCCCCCGAGATAAGAACTCCGCCCGCGTGATGCTCGTCCGGGCTGGTCTCATCCCGGCTGGCGTTGATCGTGGAAGACCTGATAGCCCGCCGGGCCGCCAGGCAACGTGAGCCAGGAATCCCCCTCCTTGGGAGGGGGAGGATGTCAAAAGAACCGCCCCCGTCGATGATGAGGAATCCGTGGACATCAAGACCGCCTCCGCCCTGCGCCGGCTCCGCCTGGTCTCCGCCCCCGAGGCGGTCTCCTTCCTCCTGCTGCTGCTCTGCTCGATCCTGAAGCGCACCACCGACTTCAACGCCGTCCCGGTCATGGGCATGGTGCACGGGGTGCTGTTCGTCCTCTACGTCGTCCTCTGGGCCCTGGCCTGGTACCGGGCCAAGTGGACGCTGGGCCGCGGCGCGCTCTACGCGGTGCTGTCCGTGCTCCCCACCGGCGGTTTCTTCGCCGAGCGCATGCTGCGCCGCGAGGCCGAGTCGGAGATCATCGCCGCCCGTGCCCGCCAGGAAGGCGTCGTCGCGTGATCGTCGCCTTCTCGGTCTCCCCGCTGGGCGTCGGCGAGGACGTGGGCGAGTACGTCGCCGACGCCGTCCGCGTCGTGCGGGAGTCCGGTCTCCCGAACCGCACCGATGCGATGTTCACCTCCATCGAGGGTGAGTGGGACGAGGTGATGGACGTCGTCAAGCGCGCCGTCGCCGCCGTCGAGGCCCGCGCGCCGCGCGTCTCCCTCGTGCTCAAGGCCGACATCCGGCCCGGCGTGACGGACGGGATGACGTCGAAGGTCGAGACCGTCGAGCGGTTCCTCGCTCCCGCCGCGGATTCCGCCGCGGCCCCCGCCGCCGGGAGCTGACGGACGCCGCTACCCCCCGCCGGTGGCGAGGGTGAGGCCGAGCGGGGTCCTTTCGTACAGCACCCGGTGGCCGTCGCGGTGCGAGGTGAGCAGGCCCGCGTCGCGCAGCACGGACAGATGCGCGGAGACCGACGACAGCGCGAGGTCGTGACGGCGGGCGAGCGCGCTGGTGGTCGCGGGCGCGTCCAGGTTGGTGAGGATCGCCGCCCGGTTGGGACCCAGCAGCCGGATCAGCGGCTCGGCGGGCGCGGGGCCCGGCACGGTCCACAGGGTGGCGGTGCCGCGCGCCGGATAGACCATCGTGGCCTGCCAGGGCGGGTCGAAGCCGCTCACCACGTCCGGCCGGACGAAGACGCTCGGCACCAGCAGCAGCCCTTCGCCGCCCAGCGTCCTGACGTGGTCGGTCCGCTGGTCCACCGTGAGCGTGCCGTCCGACCAGCTCACCTTCGGGTGCAGATCGGCGAAGAGCCGCTCCGGGCCGCCGTCGGCCAGCCGGCGCGAGTGGAAGGCCACATCGGCCTCCAGCACGGCGCGCATCCGGGGCCAGAACGGGGCGAGGAGCGTGTCCCAGACCCGGGCCATCAGCTCCGCGAGCTCGTCCACCGTCCGCGCCGGGTCGTCGAGCAGCGCCCGGGCCCGTTCGTCGGCGGCGGCACCCGGGATCACCGCCAGCGCCCTGGCCAGGTCCGCGTGGGCCACGGCCGGGTCGGTGCCGCGGACCCGGGCCAGCTCCTCGTCTATCGTGGCGAAGACCCCGTCGGGCGGCGGGCACAGGAAATCCGGGTTGTGGCCGCGCCGCGGCATCACCAGCTCGAAGGGGCTGAGATCGAGCCCACGGGCCACCGACCGGACCTGTCGCAGCCACGGCAGGTGGTACCCCTGGCGCGCGGGTGTCCGGAGGGTACGGATCGCCTCCTGGGTCTCCCAGAGCGGTGAGATCGCGAACCGGGAGGACAGCACATCGTCGGCCGTGAAGTGCATGTGGAACGGCATGACGTCTCCCAAGTTTCGTTTTCAGCCGAAACAGTAGAAGCCATGTCCCGATGTCCGCCAGGCTGCGTCCATGACAACGGAAAACTCAGACTCGGGACTTCAGAAAAGTGACGAGCCGACGTGCGACGGGACAGCGGGGACGACGGCCGATCCCGTCGAGCCGCAGCCCGTCGGATATCGCACGGTGTTCGCGGTCCGTGAGTTCCGGCCGATCTTCGCCGCCCACGTACTGTCCATGTTCGGCAGCTTCTTCGCCGAGGTCGCACTGGCGGTACTGGTGTTCCAACGCACCGGGTCCCCGTTGCTGACGTCTCTGATCTTCGCGCTCGGCATGCTGCCGTACGCGCTCAGCGGGGTGCTGCTCTCGGGGGTCTCCGACCGGTACCCTGCCCGCCGGGTGCTCGTGACGTGCGACCTGCTCTGCGCGGCCTGCGTCGGCGTCCTCGCGCTGCCGTTCACGCCGCTGGCGCTGCTGTTCCTGCTGCGGGCGGTCCTTGCGATGATCACGCCGCTCTTCCAGGGGACGCGGGCCGCGAGCCTCGCGGACATCCTGGAGGGCGATGTGTACGTCCTGGGCCGTTCGCTGCTGAGGATCGTCTCGCAGAGCGCGCAGATCATCGGGTTCGGGATCGGCGGCCTGGTGCTGGTGGTGCTGTCGCCGCGCGCCGCGCTCACCGTGGCCGTGGGGACCTTCCTCTGCTCGGCCGCGCTGCTGCGCTTCGGCACCCTGGACCGGCCGGCGCGGGTCACCGGCAGCGGCTCGATGATGCGGCAGTCGCTGCTCGGCGCCCGCGAGTTGCTGAGCCACCGCAGGATCCGGGCGCTGCTGCTGTGGTGGTGGGTGCCGCCGATGTTCTTCGCGGTGGCCGAGGGGCTGGCGACACCGTTCGCCGCCGCGGCCGGCGCCGGTTCCGCCGGGGTCGGTCTGCTGCTGGCGGCGATGCCGGCCGGAACGGTGATCAGCGAGCTGGCGGCCGGCACGCTGCTGTCACCGGCCGCGCGCACCTGGATCGCGATGCCGCTCGCCGGCCTGGCCCTGGTGCCGATGGTGCTGTTCGCCTTCCACCCGCCGCTGCCGGTGGCCATCGGCATCATGCTGGTGGTGGGGCTGTGTTCCGCCTACGCGCTCGGGATGGACAAGTGGTTCGTCGAGGCGGTGCCGGAGGAGATGCGCGGCCAGGCGATGTCGTTGCTGGGCGCGGGCATGATGACGCTCCAGGGCCTCGGCATGACGATCGGCGGCGCGATCGCCGAGGTCGCCCCGCCGTACGCCGTGATCGCCGGCGCCGGGAGTCTCGGTCTGGTGAGCACGCTGCTGGTGCTGCGCTCCGTGGCGGCGACCGGCCGCGGTGTGGTGGAGGCGGTCTGAGGCAGGAGATTCCTTTGCCGCTGGTCGACGCGCGTAACACCTCCCGGGCACCGGCCGGTTCCGGCCGGCCGGCGCCGTACGGTTCAGCGCCGCGCCAGGTACGCGTTCATCGCCCGGTGCAGGGTCTTGTTGACCGCGCCCTGGAGCGGCAGCTCCCACTCGCCGAGCGTCTCCACCGCCTCGCCGCCGGTACCGAGCTTCCAGCGCAACAGTCCGAACGAGCGCGCGTCCGGGTCCAGGCTGTCCGGTACGCCCCGCATGTCGTACACGGACGCGCCCAGCACGTGCGCGTCGCAGAGCATCCGCCACTGCAGCGCGTTGCTCGGCCGCACCTCGCGGCGGTGATCGGCGGAGGCGCCCGTCTGGTACCAGACGCGGGACCCGTCCGGTGAGACGAGCAGGGTGTGCGCGGCGAGGATCTCGCCGCCGTGGCGGGCGGTGTAGAGCCGCATGGCGCCCGGCCGTTCCGCGTTCAGCACCTCGTACTGGCGCCGGTAGTAGGCCAGGTCGCGCCCCAGCCGGAAGCCGTCGCGCCGCTCCGTGACGCCCAGCAGCTCATGGAAGGCCGCCATCTCCTCCAGGCCCCCGACGGCGGTCTCCACCCCCGCTTTGGCTGCCTTCTTGACGTTCCGCCGCCATTCCTGGTTCAGCCCGGTCCACAGGTCGTCGAGGCCGCGGCCGGCCAGCGGTATCTCGAAGATCAGCCGGGGCTGGGCGTCCCCGTTGGCGCCGTCCTCGCCGCCGCGCCGCCAGCCCGCCTCGCGCAGCCGGTCGGCGACCGCGGCGCCCAGCGGGTCCACCAGGTCCGGCAGGACGTCGCCCATCCGGCGGCCGGGCGCCACCGCCTCCTTGAGGGTGCGCGCCGACCACCGCCGGTACGGCAGCGGCGGCCCCATCCGTACGGCGAAGGCGCCGGTGCCGCGCAGATGGTCCAGAAGCGGCTCCAGCAGGCGGTCCAGGTTCGGGTCGGACCAGTCCAGCACCGGGCCCTCCGGGAGGTACGCGAACGATCTCCGGGTGCCGGGCAGCTGCCGGTACAGCACCAGTGCCGAGCCGACCATCGCCCCGGTGTCGTCGAACCAGCCCAGACTCTCGGCCGACCAGCCCGGTTTGACCCGGGCCCAGGAGGGGCTCTGCAGGAAACTGACCGAGCGCGGGCCGCGCCGCCGCACGAACGCCAGGTGTTCGTCCTCCGGGACGGGACGCAGTCGCAGTCGTGGCGCCGGGCCGGGGAGGGCGTTGCGGGCGGCGTCCTGGTGGGTGGTCATCGTCAAGGTCGTCCTCCGCGGTGCGGTGGGCCTGGTGGCCCGCTCACCTCTCTCACGCCCCACAGGACCGCTATGTGACAGAGATGTTCGCGACAGCGCGCACCGGTTTCCCAAGCGGCCCCGGGACGGGCAGACTTCGGCGTCTGCGCGGCCGACGGCCGCGACCGGCCGGGGAGCACAACGGGTGACATCAGCAGTGGGCAGTGACGCGGGGACCGGCGATCCCGGCGGTCAGGACGCGGTGCGCAGCGCCCCCTTCGGCGGCCCCTGCCCGCCGGAAGCCGCAGCCCCTCCCGCTCCCATGGAGCCGGCCGCCGCCTCCTCCACCACGACCGACACCGCGGCCTCGCTGAAACGCAGCGGCAGCGTCATGGCCCTGGGCTCGCTCGCCTCGCGCGCCACCGGGTTCGTGCGCAGCGGCATCATCACCGCCGCGCTCGGCACCACCCTGCTCGGTGACGCGTTCAGCGTCGCGAACACCGTCCCGAACATCCTGTACATCATGCTCATCGGCGGGGCGCTGAACTCGGTGTTCGTCCCTCAGCTGGTGCGTGCCGCCAAGGAGCACGCCGACGGCGGCGCCGCCTACACCGACCGGCTGCTCACCGTCTGCCTGGCCGCGCTGCTGGTGATCACGGCCGGCGCCGCGCTCGCCGCCCCCTGGCTGGTCAGCGCGTACGGGCCGGACTTCACCAGTGCCCAGCGCGACCTGACGATCGCGCTCGCCCGGTACTGCCTGCCGCAGATCCTCTTCTACGGCGTGTTCACCCTGCTCGGCCAGATCCTCACCGCCCGCGACCGGTTCGGCGCCATGATGTGGTCGCCGGTCCTGAACAACGTCGTCGTCATCGCGGTGTTCGGCCTGTACCTCGCGGTCGCGCACGACACGACCGCCGCCGGCACCATGAGCGACGCCAACGCGCTGCTCCTGGGGCTCGGCTCCACCGCGGGCATCGCCGTGCAGGCCCTGGCGCTGATCCCGGCCCTGCGCGGCGCCGGATTCCGCTGGCGGCCCCGTTTCGACTGGCGCGGCTCCGGGCTCATGCAGCCCATGCGGGCCGCCGGGTGGACGCTGCTGCTGGTCTTCGTCAACCAGATCGCCTACTGGGTCGTCACCCGGCTCGCCACCTCGGCCGGTGCCCACGCGCTGGCCGGCGGCAGTCCCGTGGGTGTCGGCTTCGCCGCCTACAGCAACGCCTACCTGCTGTGGGTCGTGCCCCAGGGGATCATCACCGTCTCCCTCGTCACCGCCCTGCTGCCGCGGATGAGCCGGGCCGCCACCGAGGGCGACCACGCGCGGCTCGGCGCCGACCTGTCGTACGGGCTGCGCGGCTCGGCCGCCGCGATCGTGCCGGCGGTGCTGGCCTTCCTGGCGCTCGGCCCGCAGATCACCGGGGTCGTCTTCCAGCACGGCCGCACCACCGACGCGGACGCCCAGGCCATCGCCTGGATCCTGATGGCGTTCGCCCTCGGCCTGCCGGCCTTCGCCGGCCAGTACCTGCTGGCCCGCGGCTTCTACGCGCTCGGCGACACCCGTACGCCCTTCTTCCTCAACGTCGTCATCGCCGCCGTCAACGCCGGGCTCGCCGTCGCCTCGTACACGCTGCTGCCGGCCCGCTGGGCCGTGGCCGGCATGGCGGGCGGTTACGCCATCGCCTGCTGCGCCGGGCTGGCGTGCACCACCTGGGTGCTGCGCCGGCGGCTGAACTGGCGGCCCGCGGTCCTGGGCATGCACGTCCGGCTGGCCGTCGCGTGCCTGCCGGGCGCGGCCGCCGCGTACGGGATCGCGCAGAGCAGCGGGCGGCTGCTCGGCACCGGCTTCGCCGGGGACTGCGCCGGGCTGCTGCTCGGCGGCGCCGCCCTCGGCTGCTCCGTTCTGGTCCTGGCGGGCCCGTTGCGGCTGACCGAGGTGCAGTCGCTGGCCGCCCCGGTCCTGCGGCGGCTGCCCGGCCGCTGAAAGTTTTCCTGATTTCGTTGTCACCTTTCGGGCCCGCCGTGCGTGTAGGTAGCGGGAGGGACATTGAACATCCGTACGACACACGCGCCTCCGGGGTGGGTGTGAGCCCGGGCGCGACGCCGCAGGACGACTTCGACGAGTTCTACGCCGTCACCGCGAAACGCCTGGTCGCCGCGGTGTACGCGGTGACCGGCGATCTCGGCGAGGCCGAGGACGCCGTGCAGGAGGCGTATGCCCGTGCGTGGCAGCGGTGGGCGAAGCTCACGGCCGAGGGGGACCCGACGCCGTGGGTGCGGACGGTGGCTCTGCGGCTGGCGGTGAGCACGTGGCGCAAGACACGCAACCGGGTACGGGCACACTTCAGGTACGGGGTGCCGGCGGACGCGCCCGCGCTGGCACCCGACCGGGTGGCTCTGATCGCCGCTTTGCGTGAGCTCGGCGAGGAGCAGCGCACGGCCGTCGTGCTGCACCATTTGATGGACCTGCCGGTCGAGGAGGTCGCCCGGGAGACCGGAGTGTCCAACGCGGCGGTACGAACCCGGCTCAGCCGCGCACGCAGGGCGCTGGGCGACCGGCTGACCGAGGAAGAGGAGGTGCCCCTCCATGGCTGACCCGCTCGACGACCGTCTCCGGGACCTGGCTCGCGACACCGAGCCGCTGATCCTCCTCGCCGGCCCCGCGGACGTCCGCAGGCGTGGGGAGCGCCGCCGTGCCCGGCGCCGGGTCGGCGCGGTGGCCGTGGTGGCCGCGGCCGCGCTGGCCGTCGGCTCCTGGGCGGTCCTGCCCCGGCTGGAGAGCGGCGCGCAGCCCCCGGCGGTCAGTGGTTCCCCCTCGCCGGACCCGCTGCCGACCGAGCCGCTGACCGGCGCGCTGCTCCGGCCGACCGCGCTGCCCTGGGACTCCTACTGGCACTGGCGCACCGTCGCGGGGGACGTCTCGGCGAAGATCCCGCTCATGCACTGCGGAACGTCGCTGTACGATCCGGCCTCGGCGAGTGTCCGTTTCTATCAGGGGAACGCGAACAGCAGCGCGCGGTACGCGATCCATGACCTTGGTGACGGGGCCAAGGCTGCTGCCGAACTGAACCGCATACGTGATGAATTGGGCAAATGCGGACTAGTTGCTGCCTACACTGGGAAGGAGGAGGGGACCATGGAGACCGTGTTCCGCGTCTATGCGACAACGAAGCTGGGCAGCCAGGTGAGCCAGGTCTGGCTGGCGGACCGGGGCCGGTACGTGTCGGTGCTCCAGGTGGTCATGCCGGCGAGCGCGCGCCCGAATCCGCCGTACTTCGACGGGACGCCGGTGCAGTGCATGGCGCGGTCCCTCGAGAAGCTCGTTCCCCCCTCCGTCCCGGCCACCCCCACCCCCAGTACTTCTCCGTCGTCCGCATTCGCCGGGGGCTCCGGGGGCTCGATCGGGGGCTCGGCCGGCGGCACCGGCCCGGCGACCGAGGGCGGCGTCCCGTCGGTCCCGCCGCCCGATCCGAAGTTCCCGCCGGACTACGTCCCCCCGACTTCTTCCGACCGCTGCTGATGAGGACATTTCCCGTGACACCCATACGAACGTCCCGCATTCCCTTTTCCCGTATACGTGCCCTGGCCGTGCCGGCCCTGCTGGCCGTCGCGCTGACCGCCTGTGGCGGCAGCGGTGGTGATGACAACGCCAAGGGCGGCAGTGACAAGGGCGGCGCCGGCGCCCCGGCGGCCGTGCCGGTCACCGTGTCGCCCGCCAACGGCAAGACCGGGGTCGACCCCGGCAGCCCGGTGAAGGTGTCGCTGACCGAGGGCACCATCGGCGCGGTGACCGTCACCGCCGCGGCCAAGAGCAACGACGGCGTCGAGGCCGTGGAGGTCACCGGCAAGCTGGACGCCACCAAGCACAGCTGGCTGTCCGACCGCACGATGACCCCCGGCACCGCCTACACGGTGAAGGTCACCGCGGCCGACAAGTCCGGCGCGCAGAAGGAGCAGACCAGCACCTTCACCACGCTGGCCGCGGCCAAGACCAACGGCGTCACCGTCACCCCGGTGGGCAACGCGGTGGTCGGCGTCGGCCAGCCGGTCTCCATCGCCTTCGACAAGCCGGTCACCAACCGCGCGGCCGTCGAGAAGCAGCTGTCCGTGACGACGACGCCCGCCGTGCAGGGCAGCTGGGGCTGGATCACCGACCCGCTGACCGGCACCCAGCGCGCCGACTGGCGGCCGGCCGCGTACTGGGCCAAGGGCACCAAGGTCACGATGACGGCCAAGCTCAGCGGCCTCGACACCGGCGGCGGCCGCTACCTGCGCCGCGATGTCACCTCCACCTTCACCATCGGCACCGCCCGGGTCTCCAAGGTCGACATCGGCGCCAAGAAGATGACGGTCACCGAGGACGGAAAGACCGTCAAGGTCATCAACATCTCGGCGGGCAAGAGCGACTTCCCGACCTGGAACGGCCGCATGGTCGTGCTCAGCAAGCAGTCCACGATCCACATGACGTCGACGTCGGTCGGCATCGCCACCAACAAGGACGCCGCGGACTTCTACGACAAGGACGTCAAGATGGCGGTGCACCTGACCACCTCGGGCACCTTCGTCCACGCCGCTCCGTGGAACGACGCCAACATGGGCAAGGCGAACACCAGCCACGGCTGCGTCGGGATGTCGGACGCGGACGCCAAGTGGTTCTTCGACAAGGCCGTCCGCGGTGATGTCGTCGAGGTCGCCGGATCGACCCGCGCCACCGTCGACAAGGGCAACGGCTACGGCGACTGGAACCTCACCGCCGAGGCGTGGGCGAAGCTGAGCGCCCTGTCCTGACCCGTCCTTGAATCCGTCCCGGGCCCGTTCCGGAACCGGTCGCCGAGCCTGCGCTCGCACCCGTTCCCGAACGGGCCCGGGTGTCTCCGGTTCCGATGGACGAGACAGCCTCTCCCACTATGTGACCGACCGGTAGGCTCATCGGCGTGCCGAAGCCCCTGAGCCTGCCCTTCGACCCCATCGCCCGCGCCGACGAGCTGTGGACCCAGCGCTGGGGACGCGTTCCGTCGATGGGTGCCATCACCTCGATCATGCGCGCCCAGCAGATCCTGCTGGGCCAGGTGGACGCCGTCGTCAAGCCGTACGGGCTGACCTTCGCCCGCTACGAGGCGCTGGTGCTGCTCACCTTCAGCAAGGCCGGCGAACTGCCGATGTCGAAGATCGGCGAGCGGCTGATGGTGCACCCCACGTCGGTCACCAACACCGTGGACCGCCTCGTCGGCTCCGGCCTGGTCGCCAAGCGCCCCAACCCGAACGACGGACGCGGCACCCTCGCCTCCATCACCGACAAGGGCCGTGAGGTGGTCGACGCGGCCACCCGGGACCTGATGGCGATGGACTTCGGCCTGGGCGTCTACGACGCCGAGGAGTGCGGTGAGATCTTCGCGTCGCTGCGCCCGCTGCGGATAGCCGCGGGCGACTTCGAGGACGGGCGCTGAAGCGTCCGGCGTTCGAGGAGGGGCGTGAGGGCGCCGGAATCGCACCGGTTACGCTCAATGCCATGAAACAAGGGACGCTGACCCGCTACCGCGTGATGGCCTATGTGACCGGCGTCCTGCTGGTCCTCCTCACCCTGGGCGTGATCGCGAAGTACCTCCTCGACATGAACGGCGCGGCCGGCTTCGTCACCGCCGTCGGGATTGCCCACGGCTGGCTCTACGTGGTCTACGTGGTGTTCGCCTTCGACCTGGGCTCCAAGGCGAAGTGGCCGCTGGGCAAGCTGGCCTGGGTGCTGCTGGCGGGCACGATCCCGACCGCCGCCTTCTTCGTCGAGCGCAACGTGACGCGCGAGGTGGCCCCGCTGGTCGTCGCCGCGAACGGCGAGCCGGCCCAGGTCTGACGCCCGTCGTGTGACACCTTGGACGTGACGTTTGGACGTGACGTACGGGGTGTGACACATGGCACGTGACGCATCGCACCGCCCTTCCCCGCAAGGGGTGGGCGGTTTGCCATCGACATTTACTAGGACGTCCTAGTAAATTCGAGGGTATGGACGCCGAAGGCATCGAAGAGGGCCGCCAGCGCTGGCAGGCCCGGTACGACGCGGCTCGTAAGCGGGACGCGGACTTCACCACGCTCTCCGGGGATCCGGTCGAGCCCGTGTACGGGCCCGCCCCCGGTGACACCGTGGACGGCTTCGAGCGGATCGGATGGCCCGGCGAGTACCCGTTCACCCGCGGTCTGCACCCGACCGGCTACCGGGGCCGTACGTGGACGATCCGGCAGTTCGCCGGCTTCGGCAACGCCGAGCAGACGAACGAGCGCTACAAGATGATCCTGGAGGCCGGCGGCGGCGGTCTCTCCGTCGCCTTCGACATGCCGACCCTGATGGGCCGCGACTCCGACGACAGCATGGCGCTGGGCGAGGTCGGCCACTGCGGTGTCGCCATCGACTCGGCCGCCGACATGGAGGTGCTCTTCGCGGGCATCCCGCTCGGCGACGTCACCACCTCGATGACGATCTCCGGCCCGGCCGTTCCGGTCTTCTGCATGTACCTGGTCGCCGCCGAGCGGCAGGGCGTCGATCCGGCCCTGCTCAACGGCACGCTGCAGACCGACATCTTCAAGGAGTACATCGCGCAGAAGGAGTGGCTCTTCGCTCCCGAGCCCCATCTGCGCCTCATCGGCGACCTCATGGAGCACTGCGCGACGGGCATCCCCGCGTACAAGCCGCTCTCCGTCTCCGGCTACCACATCCGCGAGGCCGGCTCCACGGCCGCGCAGGAGCTCGCGTACACCCTCGCCGACGGCTTCGGCTACGTCGAGCTGGGGCTGTCGCGCGGAATGGACGTCGACGCGTTCGCCCCCGGGCTGTCGTTCTTCTTCGACGCGCACCTCGACTTCTTCGAGGAGATCGCCAAGTTCCGCGCCGCCCGCCGCATCTGGGCGCGCTGGATGCGCGACGAGTACGGCGCCAAGACCGACAAGGCGCAGTGGCTGCGGTTCCACACCCAGACCGCGGGTGTCTCGCTCACCGCCCAGCAGCCCTACAACAACGTCGTGCGCACCGCCGTGGAGGCGCTGGCCGCCGTCCTGGGCGGCACCAACTCGCTGCACACCAACGCCCTCGACGAGACCCTCGCGCTGCCGAGCGAGCAGGCCGCGGAGATCGCGCTGCGCACCCAGCAGGTCCTGATGGAGGAGACCGGCGTCGCGAACGTCGCCGACCCGCTGGGCGGCTCCTGGTACGTCGAGGCCCTCACCGACCGGATCGAGGCCGACGCCGAGAAGATCTTCGACAAGATCAGGGCGCTCGGCGCGAAGGCGGTCCCCAGCGGCAAGCACTCTGTCGGCCCCATCACCAGCGGCATCCTGCGCGGTATCGAGGACGGCTACTTCACCGGCGAGACCGCCGAGTCGGCCTTCCAGTACCAGCGCGCCCTGGAGAAGGGCGAGAAGCGCGTCGTCGGCGTCAACTGCCACCACGGCTCGGTCACCGGTGACCTGGAGATCCTGCGGGTCAGCCACGAGGTCGAGCGCGAGCAGGTGCGCGTGCTGGCCGCCCGCAAGGCGGCCCGTGACGACAGTGCCGTCCAGGAGGCCCTCGCCGCCATGCTCGCCGCGGCCCGGGACGGCTCGAACATGATCGTCCCGATGCTGGCGGCAGCCCGCGCCGAGGCCACCCTCGGCGAGATCTGCGGTGTCCTGCGCGAGGAGTGGGGCACGTACACAGAACCGGCCCGCTTCTGAGCCGAGATCGGGGGCTCCGCTTCACCCCGCACGGGGGGAGCGGAGCCCACGAGCGCGTGTTCCGCGACCACAGCGAATAGGCTGGAAGCGGTTCGAAGAACACCGCTGGAGGGACCGCCGTGGAGTACGCCCGCATGCGTCTTATCGCCGATGAGTTGTCCACCAGGCCGGAAGCCTGGGCCGTTGAGATCAGCGGCGGAGAGATCATCATGATAACGAGCCCGGCGAAGCGGCATGAATTCATCTCGTTCCAGATCGCTGACCAGCTCAACGACCAGCTCAGGGGCACGACCCCGCGAGTGATCGCGCAGTCCGGTGCCGAGATCGAGGACCCGCGCGGGGCAGCAGCTCTGCGCCGTCCGGACATCACGATCCTTCCCATGGATGTCCTTGATGAGGACGGCGACACCGTTGACCCCGCAGATGTGACGGCAGTCGTGGAAGTCGTACCGAGGTCGAACCCGGAGAACGACTACGAGGGCAAGACCCGCGACTACGCGGTGATGGGTATCCCCTACTACCTGCTTGTGGATCCCCGCAAGGGCACCGGTCTTGTCCTGTCCCAGCCGCGCTCCACGCCGGAGGGTCAGCGGTATGCGGCCCGCGTCGAGTTCCTGTTCGGTGAGACGGTGCAGGTGGGCGAATGGCACGTCGATACGGAGGGCTTCCCGTTGTACGGAGCGCCGGGCGCCGGCAGCCGGTAAGGCACCTGCGTGCCGGGGCGGCTCGCGGGCGGAGCGGGGGGCGTTGCTTCCGGCGGGGGATCTGGATCACGATGGCCGCGTCCATGGAGCACGACCGGAAGGCAGCACATGTCCCTCGAAGCGACCGTTGGAGACGACGGGATGATCTACATCCGCGAGACCGACGAGCCGGAGATCGTGGCCGTCACCAGTCCCGCCAAGTGGGAGGCGTTCGTGAAGGGCGTCAAGGCGGGGGAGTTCGACGCGTTCGCTGAGGAGCCGGACACGGCTTAGAGCTTGCCCTCAGCCCGGTCCTGTCGCGGCGGATCCTGGAAGCTCACCCGGAACAGGGCGCCGCCGCCCGGTGCGGGTTCCGCCGTGATGGTGGCGCCATGGGCGTGGGCGATCTGCCGGGCCATGGCGAGGCCGAGGCCCGAACCGGGCAGTGCGCGGGCGGAGTCCGCGCGGTAGAAGCGGTCGAAGACGTAAGGGGCGTCCTGCGGGGCGATCCCCGGCCCGTGGTCGCGGACGGTCAGCTCCACCACCTCCCCCTCCCCGGGACGGGACCCGGAGCCGGTCCGGGTGAGGGCGACCTCGACCGGGGCTCCCGGCGGGCTGAACTTGGCCGCGTTGTCCACGAGGTTGGTCAGCAGCCGGCTGAGCCGGGCCGGGACGCCGGGGACGTGCGCCTGCGCGGCGGCCGGGTCCGTGGCGAGGGTGAAGGGGACGTCGGGCCAGTGGCCGCGGGCGGCCCGTACGGCATGGCCCGCCAGGTCGGCGAGGCCCACGTCCTCGACCAGCGGCAGCGGTTCCTCGTCCCGCGCCAGCTCGATCAGGTCGTTGACGAGCTGGGTGACCTCGCGCAACTGCCGCTGCAGAGCGCCGGAGGCGCGGTCCCGCTGGGCGTCGGTGAGCCGGTCGGCGCGCGCCAGCAGGTCGGCGTTGGTGCGCAGCGCTGTGAGCGGTGTGCGCAGCTCGTGCGAGGCGTCGGCCACCAGCCGGCGCTGCGCCATGACGGACTGCTCCAGCTCGCCGAGCATGGTGTTGAAGGCGGTGGCGAGCCGGGTGACCTCGTCCTGGCGGTGTTCGGGACCGGCCGGGATCTCGATCCGGTGCCGGGCGTCCCGGGTGGCGGCGATCCGCTCCGCCGTGGCCGTCAGCCGGGCGACCGGCGCCAGTCCCGTCCGGGAGACCCAGTAGCCGAGGAGGGCGGCGAGCAGCACCCCCGTGCCGCCGACGCCCGCGAGCAGCCAGGCGGCCTGCCGGACGCCCTGCTCGACGGTGTCGGACCGCACCGCCACCTGCAGCGCCCGGCCGCCGCCGAAGCCGCTGGTGAACATCCGCGCCGGATGCCCGGACAGCGTGATGTTGCTGAAGTACGCCGGACGGTCGCCGGCCGCGACCTCCCGCACCGGCGCGGAGACCGGCAGCGGATACGGCTCCCGCGGGTCGGCCGCCGGGTCCGCCGGGACGATCTGCGAGCAGGCGGGCGCCGACAGGAACACGCACTCCCCGGCCACCACCTGCGGGCTCTCGCCGCGGTGCTGCTGCTTGACCAGCGTCGCCGACTGGGTGAGATGCAGATCCAGTTGGTGGACGAGTTCGTAGCGGATGACGAAGAAGGCCGCCGCGCAGACCCCGACCGCGACCAGGGCGACGGCGGCGGACGCCGCGACCGCCAGCCGGGTGCGCAGTGGCCGGTGCCGGCGCCAGCGCGCCATCCCGCGGGTCCCCGTCACCCGAGGTCCAGCCGGTAGCCGACGCCGTGCACGGTCTGCACCAGCCGCGGCTCGCCGCCCGCCTCCAGCTTCCGCCGCAGATAACCGATGTAGACGGCCAGCGAGTTGGAGTCCGGGCCGAAGTCATGGCCCCAGACCCGCTCCAGGATCACCTCGCGCGGCAGCGCCTGGCCCGGATGCCGCATCAGCAGCTCCAGCAGCGCGAACTCGGTACGGCTGAACTCCAGCGGGCGGCCGCCTCTGCTGCCGGTGCGGGTGACCGGCTGGACGACCAGATCCGCGTACGAAAGTTCCGGTTCCTCGCCGCCCCCCGACGCGGCCCGGCGCAGCAACGCCCTTAGCCGGGCCAGCAGTTCGTCCAGTGCGAACGGCTTGACGAGATAGTCGTCGGCGCCCGCGTCCAGGCCGTCGACCCGCTCGCTCACCGAGTCGAGCGCCGTGAGGACGAGCACGGGCGTACGGTCGCCCAGCCCGCGCAGCCGCCGGCAGACCGCCAGCCCGTCGAGCACCGGCATCATCACGTCCAGCACGATCGCGTCCGGCTGCCAGGCCGCCACCTCCGACAGCGCGGCGAGCCCGTCGGCGGCCCCGCGCACCGCGTAGCCCTCGACGGTGAGGCCGTCCTCGACGGCGGCGCGTACCTCGGGTTCGTCGTCCACGACGAGGATGCGGGCGGGCGGTGGTGCAGTGTCCATGGGCCCAAGGGTCCCAAACCGGGCTCTTAGAACCCTCTTAGACCGTCCCGTCAGCGTTGCGGCCATGCGGACCTCACAGGACATTCCACTGTCAGTGGTCATCGGGGCGGGCGGCACCGGTGGGCACATCTATCCAGGACTGGCACTCGCCGACGCGCTGCGCCGGGCCGATCCACGGGCGGTCGTCACCTTCGTCGGCACCGAACGCGGGCTGGAGACCCGGCTGATACCGGAAGCCGGCTACCGGCTGCACACGGTCAACATGATCCCGTTCGACCGGTCGCTCGGCGCCCGCCGCTATCTGCTGCCGGCCGCGCTGCTGAGCTCGGCGGTGCGCTGCCGGACGATCCTGCGCGAGCAGGGCGCGCAGATCGCGGTGGGGATGGGCGGCTATCCCAGCGCGCCGGTGATCCTCGGGGCGCGGCTGGCGGGGCTGCCGAGCCTGGTCCACGAGTCCAACGCGGTGCCGGGCCGCGCCAACCAGTTCGCGGCCCGGCTCACCCCGAACATCGCGCTGGCCTTCGACCGCAGCCGCGCGCATCTGCCGTCCGGCAGCACGGCGGAGACCGTGGGCATGCCGCTGTCCGGGCCGCTGGCCACCCTGGACCGGGCCGCCCTGCGCGGCCGGGCCCGCGCCGAGCTGGGCGTACCGGCCGGGGCCCGGCTGGTCCTCGTCAACGGCGGCAGCCTGGGCGCCACCCGGCTGACCGACGCGGCGATCGGACTCGCCGCGCGCTGGCGGGACCGGAACGACGTACGGCTGCTCATCAAGACGGGCCCGGCCGCGCTCGCCGAGGCCAGGACCCGGCTGGCCGGGAACCCGGTCGCCGAGGCCGTCCCGTACCTGGACCGGATGGACCTCGCCTACGCGGCCGCCGACCTGGTGATCTGCCGGGCCGGGTCCGCGACCATCGCCGAGCTGGCCACGACCGGGGTGCCCGCCGTGCTCGTCCCTTATCCACACGCGCCCGGCGACCACCAGACGCACAACGCCCGCGTCCTGTCCGACGCCGGGGCCGCCGTGCTGCTCCCCGACGCCGAAGCGACCGCCGACCGGCTGGCCGCGCTCGTCGAGCCGCTGCTGCGCGACCCGCGCCGGCTCGCCGCGATGAGCGGCGCCGCCGACCCCGGCACCCACGCCCGGGCGGCCGATCTGCTCGCCGCCAAGACTCTCGAACTGAGGAACGCCGCATGACAGCGACCACATCTTTGAACCCTGTCGACTGGACCGGCAGCACCGTCCTGGTGACCGGCGCCGAGGGCTTCATCGGCAGCACCCTGGTCGACCTGCTGGTCGAGCGCGGCGCGAACGTCCGCGCCCTGGTGCACTACAAGCCCTACGGCGAACGCGGCCACCTCGCCGGCTATCTGCGGCCGGACAGCCCCGTCGAGATGCTCGCGGGCGATGTCCGCGACGCGGGCCGCGTCATGGACGCCGTCGACGGCTGCGACACCGTCTTCCACCTCGCGGCACTGATCGGCATCCCGTACAGCTACCAGGCCCCCGAGGCCTATGTGCAGACGAACGTGGCCGGCACCCAGAACGTCGCCGGGGCCTGTCTGCGGCACGGAGTGCGCCGGCTCGTCCACACCTCCACCAGCGAGGTCTACGGCAGCGCGCTCACCGTGCCGATCAGCGAGAGCCACCCGCTGCAGCCGCAGTCCCCGTACTCCGCCTCGAAGATCGGCGCGGACATGACGGCGCTGTCGTACTTCCACTCCTTCGAGCTGCCCGTCACGGTCGTCCGGCCCTTCAACACCTACGGCCCCCGGCAGTCCGCGCGCGCCGTCATCCCGGCGATCCTCGCCCAGCTGCACTCCGGCGCCCGGCAGATCCGGCTCGGATCCCTCGCGCCGACCCGCGACTTCACCTACGCCACCGACACCGCCGCCGGCTTCCTGGCCCTGGCCGGCTGCGACCGGGCCCTCGGCGAGGTCGTCAACCTCGGCACCGGCCGCGAGGTCTCCATCGGCGACCTCGCCCGCTCCCTGATCGCCGCCTCCGGCCGAGAAGCGGAGATCGTCGTCGACCCGGCCCGCCTGCGCCCCTCGGGCAGCGAGGTCCAGCGCCTGCTGTCGGACAACTCCCGGGCGCGCCAGTGGGCGGGATGGGAGCCACAGGTGTCCCTGGAGGAGGGACTGCGCCGCACCTCGGAGTGGGTCGCGGAGAACCTGAACCTCTTCGCGACGGACCGCTACCAGGTGTAGAGGCGGCCCCGGGTCAGCGGATGGCCGCCAGGCCGCCCAGCAGCAACGTCGTGAAGGTGCGGGCCCAGGCCGCGTCCACCGGTTCGCCGCTGACCAGGGTGCGGTGGACGACGGCGCCGGCGATGACGTCGAAGATGAGGTCGATCTGGGTGGCGGTGTCCGTGCCGTGGGGGCCGAGCGGCGGGCCGTCCGGCGGGAGTTCGCCGCGCTCCTGGGCGCGCCGGCGGCCGAGGACCACGAGGCACTTCTGCCGGTCCACGATGGCCTCGCGGATCCGCCGCCGCAGGGCTTCGTCGTGGGTGGACTCGGCGACGACGGCCATCAGGGCGGTCCTGGCCTCGGGGCGGGCCAGGAGCGCCGCGAACTGCAGCACCACGTCCTCGATGTCGGCCTGGAGGCTTCCCCGGTCGGGCAGCTCCAGTTCGTCGAAGAGCACTGCGACCGCATCGACGACCAGCTCGTTCTTGCCCGCCCAGCGACGGTAGAGGGTGGTCTTGGCGACGCCGGCCCGGGTGGCGACATCGCCCATCGTCAGCCCGCCCCAGCCCAGTTCGACCAGGGCGGCCCTGGTGGCTTCCAGGATCGCGTGGTCGGCGTCGGCGCTGCGGGGGCGGCCCGTCTTCTTCGCTGAAGTGCCGTTGTGCATGGCTGGGACCATACCGGCCAGTACGCCGGGTGGCCCGCGACCGCTCCGTGACCGGGATCACGCCGCCCCGCGGGGTTGAAGCTTGCGGGGACCGGACAGTTTGGAGTTACGCTACGACTCGTAGCGAAAGAGCGATGACCACTGGCGCAGGTGGGGACCCACGCCGAGAAGGACACTCTGGAACGGCGGTGGAGGCTCCCGGCTGTCCGCGATCCGGCGGACGGTTCGGGGGCCGTTCACACTTTTTTACGACGAGGGGGGAGGATTGACCTCATGCAGCCACGGAACATGTCCATGAGCGGCGTGGTCGACCTCGCCGCGCTGAAGGCGGCCGGTGAGGCCAAGGCGAAGGCCGAGCAGGCCAGGGCGCAACGGCAGGACGCCGGCGCCCCCGCCCCTTCCGCCGCCTCCCCGCTCGTCATCGATGTCACCGAGGAGACTTTCGAGAGCGAAGTACTGCAGCGCTCCTCCGAGGTCCCGGTCGTCATCAGCTTCTGGGCCGAACAGGCCGAGCAGAGCAAGCAGCTCAACGAGACGCTGGAACGGCTGGTCGGCGAGTACGCCGGCCGCTTCCTGCTGGCCCGCGCCGATGTGTACGCCAACCAGCTGCTGTTCCAGCAGTTCGGCGCCCAGGGCGTGCCGGCCGTCTTCGCGGTGCTCGCCGGTCAGGCGATGCCGCTCTTCCAGGGTGCGGCCGCCGACGACCAGATCCGCGAGGTGCTGGACCAGCTGATCGCCGTGGGCGAGCAGCGCTTCGGCATCGTCGGCGCTCCGGTCGAGGCGGGCGCGGCTCCGGCCGCCGCCGCCACCCCCGAGCCCCGGCCCGCCACTCCGCAGGAGCTGGCGCTGTCCGCCGCGCACGACGCGCTGGACGCGGGCGATCTGGGCGGCGCCGTCCAGGCGTACCGGAATGTGCTGGCGGACGAGCCGGCCAACGCCGAGGCCAAGCTCGGCCTGGCCCAGGCCGAACTGTTGCAGCGGGTGCAGGACGCCGACCCGCAGGCGGTCCGCAAGGCCGCCGCCGACAACCCCGCCGATGTGCCGGCCCAGCTGGCCGCGGCGGATCTCGACCTCGTCGGCGGGCATGTCGAGGACGCCTTCGGGCGACTGGTGGACACCGTGCGCCGTACGGCCGGTGACGACCGGGACGCGGCACGGCTGCGTCTGCTGGAACTCTTCGACGTCATCGGCACCGACGACCCCCGCGTGGTGACAGCGCGTGTCGCACTGGCTCGCGTCCTGTTCTGACCGCAGCTGATTCATCGATACGGCGACCGCACTTTACGCAATCGTGATGAAGTGCGGTCGCTGTTACTTCCGGTAAGAGAGTGACCCCTTTTCTTCCGGAAATCTTTCTCTTTGTCGGACATTCACGCCCTCGCCGCAACTACGCTGCGTGATATCGCGACGTTTGATGATCGCGCTCTCGACATCCTTCCGTTACTCGCTGGTAACGAGACCTCTTGTGCAGCGGCTGGGAATGGACCACCATCGGCCAAGCTCGGTCCTGTTCCCCCGACCATCCGGCAGCCAGCTGGTGCGGCTGGGGGCGACCCCCAGCGGTAGCCGGGGGAGGGTCCCCACCGAGTGGAAGTGCACGGCGTAACTGCCGCCGCTTCCGGACAGGGGGGTCTCTGCCCACCCAGCAGGGCCTGTCCAGCAGGTTGCGCGAGAGCGTGGCCAGTGGTTGTCGCTCGGGGGTGATCGCTGATGATTCGGACTGCGCCGTCCGCATACCCGCGGACCGGCCTTCGATGACGGCGCTCCCTTTCCCGAGGACGTAGCTCTTCTCCCCATCCCGGCCCCGGATCTCCATATCCGGCCGGATGTGTACGTCCGATCAGGAGGAAAGTCATGGAGTCGGTCGTTAGAGGCGGCACCAAGTGGAAGCGGTTCGCCGTTGTCATGGTGCCGGGTATTGCTGCCACGGCAGTGATCGGCATGGCGCTCGCACAGGGCGCGCTCGCCGCGTCGTTCGCAGTGTCCGGCCAGAACTTCAAGGTCAGCGCTGACGAGCTGCACGGCTTCGGGTTCGTCCAGTACGGCGCGATGGACGCCCAGGTCGGCGGCACCACTGTGCCGGTCGCGGTCTCGGGCTTCCACTCCGCCGACATCACCAAGATGTGCCAGTCCGTTATCACGCATGTCCCGGTCTTCGGCGATGTGACGCTGCGGCTGGAGGCCGGTGGCAAGGGCACGCCGGTCCACGCCGAGAACCTGTACATCGACCTGGACCAGCTCAACGCGGACGCGTCGTTCACGAACATCAACATCGGTGTTCCGGCAGGCGCGGCGGGCAACAACAAGGACGCCACGGGCATCGACGGCCCGCACAAGGCCGGCCAGGGTCCGCAGAACCCGGGCGCCTTCGCCCAGGAGGCCCAGGAGGCCACGCTGACCAAGGTGCAGCAGACCGCTTGGGCGACCAGCGCGGGCACCTTCAAGCTCAGCGGATTGAGCCTGTCGGTCAAGAAGGGCAGTAACGAGTGCTACTAGGCACTTGACCGGTCGGGTGAGGGGTTTGCGCCCCTCACCCGGTCGCCCTCCAACTTTCTTGCGCAAAAAAGTCAGTCCCAGGGAGCTGTTCCATGAGTGCCGAGTCGACAGGGCTGCAGGGTCACGAACCAAACGCCTTCCATACCGCCCACACGCGTTTCCGTAACTGGCGGTGGCAGCGGCCGTTCTGGGCGGGCCTGCTGACCCTCCTGGGGGGCATCCCCATCGCGTACCTTCCGTACGCGAACCTGACCCTCGGCCAGCTCACCGTGCGGATGTCCACCACGGCGGGCGCCGGGTCGCTGATCATCGGCATCCTGTTGATGGTGCTCGGGCTGACCATGTGGTTCCAGCCGGTCGTACGCATCTTCGCGGGTGTCGCCGCGATCCTGTTGGCACTGGTGTCGATCCCCGTGTCCAACTTCGGCGGATTCCTGATCGGCTTTCTGCTGGGCCTGGTGGGCGGTTCCCTCGGCATCGCCTGGGCGCCCGGAGTTCCGGCGGCCGACGCTCCCGGTCAGTCGGCCCAACTGCCGGACGGTGCGCCGACCGGTGGCCACGACTCCGGCCCGGAGCCCGAGTACCACCCCGCACCACAGCTGGAGAAGCACTCGGTGTCGCCGGGTGCCGGAGTGGACGAAGTGACCACAGACGACCATGGGAGGCGTAGTGCGGGGTGACGAGGCTCTGCCGGCCGACGGCGACGGACCCCGTACGAGACTGGTGCCGCGCCACGCGGCGCCGAGGAAGTCGCTCTTCACCAAGCTCCAGATGCCCGCGGGCAAGGCGATAGCCATCGCCGCGATGCCCACAGCGGTACTGATGGGCATGGGCATAACCCCGCATCTCGCCCTCGCCGACGAGATGCCGAAGAACCCCTACGCTCCCGGTCCGTGTGTCACGCAGTCCGACACGCCGGCACCGGATGCCACCACAGCCAAGCCGAGCGCGACGCCCTCCGCGACGGAGAGCTCCGCGCCCAGCACGAAGCCGAGCTCCTCGCCGAGCCCGTCCGCGAGCACGGCCGAGCCGAAGAGCGCCCTCAAGGCGCTGCCGAAGACCGTGCCCACGACCGCACCGAAGACCGGGCCGACGGCCACGCCGAGCACGGCTCCGAAGGCGACGCCGAGCCCGACGAAGTCCTACAACCCGTGGGACCCGCTGGGTGTCGGTGACGCGATCAAGGACGTCCTCGGTCTGAACAAGCCGGCCGCCCCGACGACGGCGCCCACCACGGCACCGCCGACGACCGCACCCACGACGGCACCGCCCAAGGCGCCGAGCACGACTCCTGCCAAGGCACCGGCGGCGAAGCCGTCGTCCACGGCGACCACGGCGGCGAAGTCCGCCAAGGCAGCGGCGGACGCGGCGGCCAAGGCGGCCGAGAAGTCGGCCACCGCCACCCCGTCGGCCACCCCGACCACCGTGGACGGCAAGACCCCGTTCCCGTGTCCGACGCACGACGCCAAGGCGCTGGCCGACGCGCCGTACGAGACGGAGCACGGTCTGCTCCCGGACCAGCCCTGGTACCTGGAATCCAGCGTGCTGACGCTGAAGGGCCTGGACTACAAGGGCATCGTCACGGTCCGGACGACCAACGGCACGATGAAGAAGGTCCTGAAGTTCACCGCGTCCTCGCTGGACATCAAGGATCTGCACCAGCTCGTCAACGGCCCCGGCTACGTCCACCACGTCCAGGGTCCTGGCACGACGTCCACGATCCAGAACGGCACGGTGACGATGTACACCGAGGAGCTGAAGGGCAACCTCTTCGGCCTCATCCCGGTGACGTTCAGCCCGGACACGCCCCCGCCGATCAACGTTCCGCTGGCGGTCTTCACGAACGTCAAGATCCGCCAGGCCGGACAGTTCGGCGGCACGCTGCACATCAGCAACCTGCACCAGTCGATCACCAAGGGCACCTACCCGTAACCGAGGGCGCCCCCAGAGACCCGTCCGGGAGCCGCACAAACGCCGAGGGCGCCGAACCCGTCAGGGGTTCGGCGCCCTCGGCGCATTGCGTGCCACGACCTTCCGTGCCACGACCTTCCGTGCCACGACCTCCGTGCCGCGACGCCGTGTGCGGCGGCGTCGCGTGCCGGGCGGCTACTTGCGGATGTCGTCGCCCAGGTGGTGCACCCGGACCATGTTGGTGTTGCCGGGGACGCCGGGGGGCGAACCGGCGGTGATGATCACGGTGTCACCCGCGTTGTACTCCTTGAGCTTGAGCATCTCGGTGTCGACGACGTCCACCATGGCGTCGGTGTTGTCGACGTACGGGACCACGTACGTCTCGACGCCCCAGGTCAGCGCGAGCTGGTTGCGGGTCGAGGGGTCGGTGGTGAACGCCAGCACCGGGGCCGGGACGCGGTAGCGGGCCAGCCGGCGGGCGGTGTCGCCGGACTGGGTGAACGCGACCAGGGTCTTGGCGTCCAGGAAGTCGGCCAGCTCGGCCGCGGCGCGGGCCACGGCGCCGCCCTGGGTGCGCGGCTTCTTGCCGGGCGCCAGCGGCTGCAGGCCGCGCTTGAGCAGCTCCTCCTCGGCGGCTTCGACGATGCGGGACATCGTCTTGACCGTGTCGATCGGGTACTTGCCCACGGAGGACTCGGCGGAGAGCATGACCGCGTCCGCGCCGTCGAGGATCGCGTTGGCGACGTCGGAGGCCTCGGCGCGCGTCGGGCGCGAGTTGGTGATCATCGACTCCATCATCTGGGTCGCGACGATCACCGGCTTGGCGTTGCGGCGGCAGAGCTCGATGAGCTGCTTCTGGACGACCGGCACCCGCTCCAGCGGGTACTCCACGGCGAGGTCGCCACGGGCGACCATGACCGCGTCGAAGGCCATGACCACGGCCTCCATGTTCTCGACCGCCTGCGGCTTCTCCACCTTGGCGATGACGGGGACCCGGCGGCCCTCCTCGTCCATGACGCGGTGGACGTCCTTGACGTCCGAGGCGTCGCGGACGAACGACAGGGCGACCATGTCGACGCCCATCGCCAGCGCGAAGCGCAGGTCCTCGATGTCCTTCTCGGACAGCGCCGGGACGTTCACGGCCGCGCCGGGAAGGTTGATGCCCTTGTGGTCGGAGATCACTCCGCCCTCGACGACCAGACACCGCACCCGGGGGCCCTCGACCTGGATGACCCGCAGGGCGACGTTGCCGTCGTTGATCAGGATCGGGTCGCCCTTGCTGACATCGCCGGGCAGGCCCTTGTACGTGGTGCCGCAGATGGTCTTGTCGCCGGGGACGTCCTCGGCGGTGATGGTGAACTCGTCACCCGAGACCAGCTCGACGGGTCCGTCGGCGAACTTGGCCAGCCGGATCTTGGGGCCCTGCAGGTCGGCGAGGACGCCGATCGCACGGCCGGTCTCCTCGGCGACCTTGCGCACGCGCTGATAGCGCTCCTCGTGCTCGGCGTGAGTTCCGTGGCTGAAGTTGAAACGGGCCACGTTCATGCCGGCCTCGGCCAGCGTCTTCAGCTGGTCGTAGGAGTCGACGGCGGGTCCCAGGGTGCAAACAATCTTTGCTCGGCGCATGGGCGCAATCCTATCGGGTTTGTTCCGCTCCGGAATATTCCTGGGGCGTCGTGGGTATGAAGCGAGGTCAGCGTTGGGCGAGCGCATAGGTGGCACGGGCGATCTCGAGCTCTTCGTCGGTGGGGATCACGGCCACCGCGACTCTGCTGGTGTCCGTGGAGATCAGCCGCGCGGCATGGCCGCGGACGGCGTTGCCCACGGCGTCGACCTCGATACCGAGGGTCTCCAGGCCCTGCAGGGCCGCTTCGCGCACCGCGGCGGAGTTCTCCCCGACCCCGGCGGTGAAGGCGATGGCGTCCACCCGGCCCAGTACGGCGGTGTACGCGCCGATGTATTTGCGCAGGCGGTGGATGTAGATGTCGAACGCCAGCCGGGCGGCCTTGTCGCCCTCGGCCATGCGGCGTCCGATCTCGCGCATGTCGTTGTCACCGCACAGGCCGAGCAAGCCACTGCGTTTGTTGAGCAGGGTGTCGATCTCGTCCACCGTCATTCCACCTACGCGCGCCAGGTGGAAGACTACCGCCGGGTCGAGATCGCCCGAACGGGTGCCCATGACCAGACCCTCCAGCGGCGTCAGCCCCATCGAGGTCTCCACGCAGGTTCCGCCCGCCACCGCGGAGGCGGAGGCGCCGTTCCCCAGATGCAGCACGATGACGTTGACCTGGGACGACTCCTTGCCGAGCAGCTCCGCTGCGGCGCGCGAGACGAACGCGTGCGAGGTGCCGTGGAAGCCGTAGCGGCGGATCTCGTAACGGTCCGCCGTCCCGGTGTCGATCGCGTACCGGGCGGCGTGCTCGGGGATCGTCGAGTGGAACGCGGTGTCGAAGACCGCGACCTGCGGCAGGTCCGGGCGCAGCTCGCGGGCGACCTTGATGCCGGTGATGTTCGCCGGGTTGTGCAGCGGGGCGAGCGGCACCAGCTTCTCGATCGCCGCGACGACCTCGTCGGTGATCAGCGTCGGCTCGGTGAAGCGGGTACCGCCGTGCACGACGCGGTGGCCGACCGCCGCCAGCTCGGAGGAGTCCAGGCCGAGGCCCTGCCCGTCCAGCTCGGCGGCGATGATGCGCAGGGCGGCGTCGTGGTCGGCGACCTCGCCCTCGCCGATCCGCTCGACCAGCCCGGCGGCGAGCCGGCTGTCCGCGCCGGGACCGGCGGCCATGTCCAGCAGCTGGTACTTGACGGAGGACGAGCCGGAATTGAGGACGAGGACGCGGGAGGGGCTGCCGGCCGGTCCTGCGGGGCTGCTCACTGGGTGTCTCCTTCGCCCTGCTGCCGCGCCGGGGATTCGCCCTGCGCCTGGATGGCCGTGATGGCGACCGTGTTCACGATGTCCTGGACCAGAGCACCGCGCGACAGGTCGTTGACCGGCTTGCGCAGGCCCTGCAGCACCGGACCGACCGCGACCGCGCCGGCCGACCGCTGGACGGCCTTGTAGGTGTTGTTGCCGGTGTTGAGGTCGGGGAAGACCAGCACGGTGGCCTGGCCAGCCACCGCCGAGTCCGGCATCTTGGTGGCCGCGACCGACGGTTCGACGGCCGCGTCGTACTGGATCGGACCGTCGACGGCCAGGTCGGGGCGGCGCTCGCGCACCAGCTCGGTGGCCTTGCGGACCTTGTCGACGTCCGCGCCGGAGCCCGAGGTTCCGGTGGAGTACGACAGCATCGCGATCCGCGGCTGCACACCGAACTGGGCGGCGGTTGCCGCCGCCTGGATGGCGATGTCCGCCAGCTGCTCGGCGTCCGGGTCCGGGTTGACGGCGCAGTCGCCGTAGACGAGGACCTTGTCGGCCAGGCACATGAAGAACACCGAGCTGACGATCGCCGCGCCCGGCGCGGTCTTGATGATCTCGAAGGCCGGGCGGATGGTGGCCGCGGTGGAGTGCACCGCGCCCGACACCATCCCGTCGGCCAGGCCCTCCTGCACCATCAGGGTGCCGAAGTACGAGACGTCGGCGACGACGTCGTAGGCCAGCTCGTAGGAGACGCCCTTGTGGGCGCGCAGCTTCGCGTACTGCTCGGCGAACCGCTCCCGCAGCGGTGAGGTCTGCGGGTCGACGACGGTGACGCCCGGCTGGTCGAGGGAGATGCCCAGGTCGGCGGCCTTCTTGCGGACCGCGTCCTCGTCGCCGAGCAGGATCAGGTCGCACACTCCGCGCCGCAGCAGCACCTCGGCGGCGCGCAGGATGCGCTCCTCCGCGCCCTCCGGCAGCACGATGCGGCGGCGCTGGGAGCGGGCCCGTTCGATCAGGGTGTGCTCGAACATCATCGGGGTGACGCGCTCGCTGCGCGCGACCGACAGCCGCTCCGTCAACTCGGCGGTGTCCACGTGGGTTTCGAACAGCCCGAGCGCGGTCTCCGCCTTGCGCGGGGTGCCCGCGCCGAGCTTGCCGTCCAGCGCGAACAGCTCGGCGGCGGTGGGGAAGCTGCCGGCCGCGACCGCGATCACCGGGGTGCCGGGCGCGAGCCGCGCCGCCAGCGCCAGGATGTCCGGGCCCGGCCGCTCGTCGAGGGTGAGCAGCACGCCCGCGATCGGCGGGGCACCGGCCGAGTGCGCGGCGAGCGAGCCGATGATGAGGTCGGCGCGGTCCCCGGGGGTGACCACCAGACAGCCGGGGGTCAGCGCGGGCAGGAAGGCCGGCAGCATCGCGCCGCCGAAGACGAAGTCCAGCGCGTCGCGGGAGAGCCCGGCGTCATCGCCGAGCAGGACGTCCGCGCCGAGTGCCTCGACGATCTGCGCCACGGTGGGCGCCGACAGCGCGGGCTCCTCGGGGATGACGTAGACGGGCACCTCGGGCCGGCGGGCGAGCCGGCGGCCGGCCTCGTCCGCCTCCGCCGGGCCGACGCGGTTGGCGACCATGGCGATGACGTCGCAGCCGAGGTTGGTGTAGGCGAGGTAGGCGTTGCGGACCTCGGCGACCACCGATTCGGCCGTCTGGTCGATGCCGCCGATCACCGGCAGCACGGAGGCGCCGCATTCGTTGGCGAGCCGGGCGTTGATGCCCAGCTCCGCCGGAAGATTCGTTTCCGCGAAGTCGGAGCCGAGAATCAGCACCGCCTCGTACTCCCGGGCGACCTCGTGGAACCGGTCCACCAGCCGGGCGGTCAGCGCGTCGCGCCCCTGCTCGGCCTGGAGGGCCGCCGCCTCCGCGTACCCCATGCCGTAGACCGTGGACGGGTCCTGGGACAGCCGGTAGCGGCTGCGCAGCAGATCGAACAGCCGGTCGGGCCCGTCGTGCATCAGCGGCCGGAACACCCCCACCCGGTCGACCTGGCGGGTCAGGAGCTCCATCACCCCCAGTTCGACCACCTGGCGGCCGTCGCCGCGGCCGATCCCCGTTACATAGACGCTGCGCGTCACGCGCGTTCTCCGATCCATCGTCGCGCTGGGTTGCTGCTCATCGCTGCCGGCTCACCACTGCTTCCCGCCACTGCTCTCTTCGTGCCGCGCTCCGTTCCCGGTGCGGCCGCTCTCCCGTTCGTACCTACTCCAAGACGCTAACGCGACGCTGGTGCCGTCGCTTGCCGGCACAGGGCCCGCGCGGAGGTGCCCTTCGACCCTCCCCACGATGCCATTCGCCTGCTCACCAGCGAAAACACCGGGAGGAGACTGGAAAAGTCCACCAGCGGAACAGCTCCAGTGCAAGGACAGGTGAGTCGGACATGACCGCGACGCAGCCGGAGAAGGCAGCCGCCCGGGCACCCGGGACACAGCCCCCCGCGCCCTGGGAGGGCTTCAGGGGCGGACTGTGGCGGGACGCCGTCGACGTCCGTGACGTCATCCGGTCGAACTGCACGCCCCACGAGGGCGACGGCTCCTTCCTGGCTGGTCCGACCGAGCGTACCGAGAAGGTCTGGCACCGGGTGAGGTCTGGCACCGGGTGCTGGGGATGCTCCCGCAGGAGATCGCCCGCGGCATCCACGACGTGGACGTGCGGACGCCCTCCGCCATCGACGCGTTCGCCCCCGGCTGCATCGACGAGGACCTCGACCTGATCGTCGGGCTGCGGACCGACGCCCCGCTCAAGCCCGCGATCATGCCCAAGCCTCGCCGGCTGTCCGCTGAGCCGCCTGTACTGCCACAGCCCGGACACCATGCCGATGCGCGGCGGTACCCGCACCCCCGCCGACGAGATCGTCGAGAAGGCCGCCTCGTTCATTCACCCCGTTCATCCCCGCCGCTGGCGGCGGCGCCACCGTCAGCGGCGGCGAACCGCTGCTGCAGCCGGACTTCACCGGTGAGCTGCTGCACCGCTTCCGGCACGAACTCGGCCTGCACACCGCCCTGGACACCTCCGGCTTCCTCGGCAGCCGGGCCCACGACGCGCTGCTGGCCGACACCGACCTCGTCCTGCTGGACATCAAGTCCTGGGAACCGGGGCTGTACCGGGAGCTCACCGGGCGCGAGCTGCGGCCGGCCCTGGACTTCGCCCGCCGGCTGGAGACGCTCGGCAAGGAGGTCCGGGTGCGCTTCGTCGTGGTACCGGGACTGACGGACGGCGAGGCCGACGTCGAGGGCGTGGCCGCCTTCGCCGGCGGCCTGCCGAACGTCACCCGGGTGGACGCTTTGCCCTTCCACAAGCCCGGTGCGGGAACGTACGAGGCGCTCGGCAAGAGGTTCCCGCCGGCCGCCACCCCGTCGCCGGATCCGCAGGTCATGGACCGGGTACGGGCCCAGCTCCGGGCGCACGGCCTGCACATGGTCCGACCTTCGCCCCACGGGCCGGCGGAAGCGGGGATGCGGGGTGGTACGCATCTCCGCACGGTTCCCATAGGGTGAAATAAGGTGATGAGAGAGGAGTGTCGGTGGAGATCCTGGCGACCGGAGTGCAGAAGGACGAGCGGCCCCTGCTGGAGCGGGATTTCGCCGCCCGCTACCAGCTGCGCTGTCTGGAGACCTTCCTGACCATCGACACCGTGCCGCTCGCCGCAGGCTACGAGATCGTCAGCACCAGTGTGAACGCGCAGCTGGACGCCGACGTCCTGGAGGTGCTCGCCGAGGGCGGCACCAAGCTGATCGCCCAGCGGTCCACCGGATTCAACAACATCGACCTGGACGCGGCCGAACGTCTCGGCCTCACCGTCGCCCGCGTCGCCTACTACTCCCCGTACTCGGTGGCCGAATTCGCCTGGACGCTGGCCACCGCCCTCAACCGCCGGATCGTCCGCGCCGCCACCCGCACCCGCGACTTCGACTTCCGCCTCGACGGCCTGCTCGGCCGGGACTTCCGGGGCCGTACGGTCGGCGTCGTCGGCACCGGCAAGATCGGCGCGGCGTTCACGAGGATCGCGCACGGCTTCGGGATGAAGCTGCTGGGCTGGGACGTCGTACCCGATCCAGCCTGTGTCGAGCTGGGCATGGAGTATGTCGAACTGGACGTGCTGCTCACCGAGTCCGACCTGATCTCCCTGCATGTACCGCTGCTTCCCGACACCCACCATCTCGTCGGCGCGCACGCGCTGGCCCGGATGAAGGACGACGCGATCCTCATCAACTCCAGCCGCGGCGGGCTCATCGACTCCGCGGCCCTGGTCGAGACGCTGCGAGCCGGCCGGCTCGACGGCGTGGGCCTGGACGTCTACGAGGAGGAGGCCGGCGTCTTCTTCTTCGACAAGTCGTTGGAGATCATGACGGACGACACGCTGGCCCGCCTGCTCACCTTCTCCAACGTCCTGATCACCTCGCACCAGGCCTACTACACCGTGGACGCGCTCGACCAGATCGTCGAGGCCACGGTCCGCAACGTCGACGACTTCCTGGCCGGCCGGGTCGGTGCCGGCACCCTGGTCCCGAAACGCCCGGCGAGCCCGGCCCCCGCCCCGTGACACCCCAGGCCCCGAAACCATCCAGGAGAGACCAGCCCATGCGTATCGGAGTCCTCACCGCAGGCGGCGACTGCCCCGGCCTCAACGCCGTGATCCGATCGGTCGTGCACCGCGCGCTCACCGGGCACGGCGACGAGGTCATCGGCTTCGAGGACGGCTTCGTCGGGCTGCTCGAAGGCCGCTACCGCCCGCTCGGCCTCAACTCGGTCAGCGGCATCCTGGCCCGCGGCGGCACCATCCTCGGCTCCGCGCGCCTGGAGCGCGGCCGGCTGCGCGAGGCCGCGGACAACGCCGAGGAGCTGTGCCGCCAGTACGGCATCGACGCCCTCATCCCGATCGGCGGCGAAGGCACCCTGACCGCCGCCAAGATGCTGTCGGACGCCGGAATGCCGGTCGTCGGCGTGCCGAAGACCATCGACAACGACATCTCGGCCACCGACCGCACCTTCGGCTTCGACACCGCCGTCATGGTCGCCACCGAGGCCATCGACCGTTTGAAGACCACCGCCGAATCGCACCAGCGCGTCATGGTCGTCGAGGTCATGGGCCGGCACGCCGGCTGGATCGCCCTGGAGTCCGGTATGGCGGGCGGCGCGCACGGCATCTGCATCCCGGAGCGGCCGTTCGACCCCGCCGACCTGGTCGCGATGGTCGAGGAGCGCTTCGCCCGCGGCAAGAGGTTCGCCGTCATCTGCGTGGCCGAGGGCGCCCACCCCGCCGAGGGCACCATGGACTACGGCGTCGGCGAGGTCGACAAGTTCGGGCACGAGCGGTTCGCCGGCATCGGCACCCGGCTCGCCGTCGAACTGGAGGAGCGCCTCGGCAAGGAGGCGCGTCCCGTCATCCTCGGCCACGTGCAGCGCGGGGGCGTCCCGACCGCCTACGACCGGGTGCTGGCCAACCGCTTCGGCTGGCACGCCGTCGAAGGCGTCCACAAGGGCGCCTTCGGGCACATGACCGCGCTGCGCGGCACCCAGATCGAGATGGTGCCGCTCGCGGACGCGGTGGTGGAGCTGAAGCGGGTCCCGGACGAGCGGATGGACGAGGCCGAGTCGGTGTTCTGACCCGGCCGTTCCCTGGCCGCTTCGCCGGGACCGCTTCCAGGGCCCGTTCCAGGGCGGTGGTTCAGCCGATGGTGAGGACGATCTTCCCGGTGTGGTGGCCGTGCTCGCTGGCGCGGTGCGCCTCGGCGGCGTCCGTCAGCGGGTACGTGCGGGCGATGCTCACCTGCAGCGAACCCTCCGCGTGCAGGGCCAGCGCACCGGCCAGCGCCCCCTCGGTGCGGTCCTGGCCGGGGCCGCCGCTGGAGAAGCGCACCTGGTGGGCGGGGGCGTGCATCGCGTCGGCGATGGTCACCACCCGCTCCGGGCCGCCGGCCAGCTCCACCGAGACGCCCAGCACGTCCCGGCCCGCCGCGTCCAGGACGGCGTCGACGGGGCCGCCGGACACGGCGCGGACCCGCTCGGCCAGGCCGTCGCCGTATGTCACGGGAACGGCGCCCAGCGAGCGCAGGTACTCGTGGTTCGCCTCGCTCGCCGTGCCGATGACCCGGACGCCGCGGGCCACCGCGAACTGCACGGCCAGCGTGCCGACGCCGCCGGCCGCGGCGTGGATCAGCAGGGTCTCGCCCGCTTTCACGTCCAGCAGTTCCAGGGTGCGCCAGGCGGTCTCGGCGGCGACGGGCAGCGCCGCGGCCTCGGCCCAGGACAGCGAGGCGGGCTTGACCGCCAGCCGGCCGGCGTCGACCACCAGCTGCTCGGCGTAGGCGCCGGCGACCGGGCCGAAGACCTCGTCGCCGACCGCCAGGCCGGTGACGCCCTCGCCGACCGCCTCCACGGTGCCGGACGCCTCCAGACCGGGTACGTGCGGCAGTTCCACCGGGAAGACGGCGGAGACCGCGCCGCTGCGGATCTTGCAGTCGAGCGGGTTCACGCCGGCGGCGTGCACGGTCAGCCGCACCTGGCCCGGTCCGGGAGCGGGCACCTCGATGTCGGTGGGCTGCAGGACGTCGGCGTCGCCGTACGCCGCGAACGCAATGGCCTTCGTCATGGGAACGCACTCCTCAAAGTGGTGGACAGCACCGAACCGTTCCGGCCCGGCCTCGTCGTGGTGTTCACAGCCTGGCCCGCGCGTCCCGGAAACCCGCCCCGCCTTTCGGACAGTCCCAGCTGTCCGAAAAGCCAGGCCGTAGCCGCAGCGCGCCCAGTTCCGTTGACGCTATGGAATCCAGCGGCTGGAACGAACCGGAACACGCTCTGACCGTGGCCCTGGAAGTCGTCCAGGCCCCGCTCGGCCAGACCCTGCCGACCCACATCTCGTACGGGGACACCGCAACCGGGCCATCGCCGAGGACCTGCACATCAGCGAGTCCACGGTGAAGTTCCACGTCGCGAACATCCTGAACAAACTCGATGTCGACACCCGCGGCGAGGCCGCGGCGCTGGCCCGTTCCGGGGGGACATTGCGGCGGCTTGAGGGGCGATTCACCAGAAGTACCCCGAACGGACCATGTACTTGATCCGGTGGGCACCGGCGGTGCAGTCTGATCCATCCGACGACGGCGGCGGATGAGGGAAGGTGCCCCGCGTGGCGACGACAGCGGACGAGGCGCCCGGCTACGGCTCCGGTCACGGCGCGGGCGACTGGCGGTGGACGCTGTTCTGCTGCCTGGCGGCCGCGGGTCTGCTCGGCGGCGCGCTGGGCGGCACTCTCTTCGAACTCACCGAGTACGGGCAGTACACCTATCTCGCCCTCGGGCCGATCGTCGGTGGCGCGCTCGGAGCGGTCTCGGGCGGTCTGGCCGGCGGGCTGCTGGTCTGTCTGCCGCCGCGCTGGGCGTTCGCCCCGGGGACGGCGCCGTCCTCCGCCGCCGCGGTGGTGGTCCTGCTGGAGCTGGGCACCGTCGACGCGTTCACCTCCGAGGGCGCCGTCGAGCAGTTCTTCTCCGGCGGCCCCGGGCTGCCGATGCTGCTCGTCCCGGCGCTGGCCGCGGCCGGTGTCGCGCACGTGGTGGCGCGCGGCTGCCGGCGGTTCGGCGGGGCGTTCTCCGGCAGCGCATGACCGCGCCCCGGGCGACAGCTCGGGGCTGCGGGCCGGGGCGCGGAATCCATCCGTGCGACAGGTGCGGTGTCAGCCGGTCTCAGCCGGTGTAGACCGCGAGCGCCTTGGTGAAGTCCCAGTTGTTCTGGCTGATTCCGCTGCAGGCGTCCGCGTCGGTGCCGGAACCGCACTTGCGGTCGCGGTTGACGGACCAGAAGCTGACGCGGGCCAGGTGGTGGCTGGTCGCGTAGGAGACCATCGACTTGAAGTTGGCGAGGGTGACCTTCTCGCCGGCGCTGTCGGTGATGCCGTTCATCGAGGAGAAGCCGACCTTGCGGTAGGCCGCGTCCGAGGAGAGCCCGTAAGCGCTGGCGACGGCGTTCTTCAGACCGTCGACCGCGGACTTGGTGGTGGCCGCCATGTCGACGGCGCCCTGGTCGTAGTCGAACGGCATGACCGCCCAGCCGTCCGCGTTCAGCCCGGCTGCGGCGCCCTTCTTGATCAGGTCCTTGCCGTTGGAGTCGGGCCCCGTGGGGGTGGTTCCGAAGGTGATGTACATCTTCACGTCGCTGTTGTTGGTCTTGATGATCTTCAGGGCGTCCACGGTGCGCTTGCGGACCGTGGAGTTCTCGACCGCCGAAGCCTCGATGTCGATGTCGATGGACTTCAGCTTGTAGGCGGTGATCGCCTTCTGGTACGCGCCGGCCAGTGCGGAGGCCGAGGTGCACTTCTCTTCGAGCTTGTTGCCGCTCCAGCCGCCGAAGGAGACGGTGACATCGCCGCCCGCGTTGCGGATCGCGTTGATCGTCGACGCGTCGGTGCCTCCGGTGAGCGCGCGGCTCCCGTCCCACTTGGGATTACAGCCGCCGTCGGAGAGCATGAAGGCCATCGTGAACTGCTTGATGCCGGTGGCCGACATGACGGACGTCGCGGACGGCGGGGTGCCCCAGCCGAGGTACAGGTACGGGGCCGCGATGCCGCTGGGGAGAGCGGCGGCGGCCTGCGGGGCGGCCTTCGCGGCGGTGGGGGTGGTGGCCTGGGCGGTCGCGCCGAGCGCGGACGCCGCGGCGAGCCCTACGGTCGCGGCCAGCGCGATGCGGCCGCGGCGGGAGTGCGGGAAGACGAGCATGGGGGAGAACTCCTAGCGTGTACGGGAGTTGGCTCTGGGAATGCTGCGTGAACGCTAGTGGTCCTGCATGCCTGCGACAAGAGATTGGTTAGGAAAGTTTCCTATTGCCATGGGAAGAAGAGCCGTTCAGCCGCCGGTACGGCCGTCCCGGCCGGGCCCCGCGGACCAGCGGTAGCTGAGCTCCGGCCGCCCCACCTGCCCGTACTGCGGGCTGCGCACCGCGCGCCCGGTGTCCACCAGATGTTCCAGATAGCGCCGGGCGGTGATCCGCGAGACACCGACGGCCGCGGCCGCCGCGTTCGCCGAGATCCCGCTCACCGCCTCGCGCAGCGCTGCCGTGACCGCCTCCAGCGTCGGGGCGCTGAGCCCCTTCGGCAGCACCGGTGACTCCGGGCTGCGCAGCGACGCCAGCGCCCGGTCCACCTCGTCCTGCCCCGAGGCCTCGCCCCCGGCCAGCTCACGGCGGAACCGGGCCCACCGGTCGAGGCGGTCGCGCAGGGTGGGGAACGTGAACGGCTTGAGCAGGTACTGCACGACGCCGGCGGACACCGCCTGCCGCACCACCCCGAGGTCGCGGGCGGACGTCACCGCGATGACGTCGGCGGTGTGACCGGCCGCCCGCATCGCCTGGACGACCTGCAGACCGTGCCCGTCCGGCAGATGGAGGTCGAGCAGCACCAGGTCCACCGGGTGCTGGCGGAAGAAGCGGAGCGCGTCCCCGCCGGAGTGCACCGTGCCGACGACCGTGAAGCCGGCCACCCGCTCGACATACAGCCCGTGCGCCGCGGCGGCGATCGGATCGTCCTCGACCACCAGGACCCGGCTGGTGCCGGGGCTGTGCACGGTCTTCTGTCCGGTGTGCGCGATGTCGCTCATGTCCGTGCCTCCCGCTGCAGCGGCATGCGGACGGTGAACACCGCACCGCCCCGGTCGTCCTGCCCCAACTCGACCGTGCCGCCGCCGCGCCGTGCGGCCTGCTCGACCAGGGCCAGGCCGAGCCCGCGCCCCTCGCTCTTCGTCGTCCAGCCGCGCTGGAACACCTCGCGCAGCACCTGGGGGTCCACACCGCGCCCGGTGTCGGTGACCTTCAGCAGCAATTCGTTCCCTTCGGTCCGCGCGGTGACCGCGACCTTCGGCCGGCCGGTGCCCTCGACAGCGGCGTCCAGGGCATTGTCGACAAGATTGCCCAGGATTGTCACGAGGTCGCGCGCCGCGAATCCGTCGGGCAGGACGCCGTCGTCGATCCGGCTGTCCTCGGTGACGGTCAGCTCGACCCCGCGCTCGTTGGCCTCGGCCGCCTTGCCCAGCAGCAGCGCGGCGAGCACCGGTTCACCGACGGCGCCGACGACCTGGTCGGTGAGGGCCTGCGCCAGCTCCAGTTCAGCGGTGGCGAAGTCCACCGCCTCGTCCGCGCGGCCCAGTTCGATCAGCGAGACCACGGTGTGCAGCCGGTTGGAGGCCTCGTGCGCCTGGGAGCGCAGCGCCTCGGCGAAGCCCCGCACCGAGTCCAGCTCGCCGGTCAGCACCTGCAGATCGGTGTGGTCCCGCAGGGTGACGACGGTGCCCCGGCGCTCCCCGCCGAGCACCGGTGAGGTGTTGACGACCACGACCCGCTCGGCGGTGAGATGCACCTCGTCGACGCGGGGCTCGGCCGCGAGCAGCGCGCCGGTGAGCGACGCGGGCAGCCCGAGGCCGTCCACGTAGCCGCCGACGACCTCGCCGGTGAGACCGAGCAGTTCGCGGGCCGCGTCGTTGCAGAGCAGCACCCGGCGGTCGGCGCCGAGCAGGATCAGCCCCTCGCGCACCGCGTGCAGGGTCGCCTGGTGGTAGTCGTACATCCGGCTCAGTTCGGTGGCGGCCATGCCGTGCGTGTGGCGGCGCAGCCGGGCGTTGGCGAGGTACGTGCCGAGGCCGCCGATCGCGAGCGCGGCGGCCGCGACGGCGATCAGTACGGTCAGCTGGCCGCGCACCTCGTGGCTGATCGCGTCCACCTTGATGCCGACGCTGACCAGCGCGATGACCCGGCCGCCGGGCCCGTCGCGCACCGGTGCCACGACCCGCACCGACGGGCCGAGCGTGCCGGTGTACGTCTCGGTGAAGGTCTCGCCGCGCAGGGCCCGCGCGGTGTGGCCGAGGAACGGCTCGCCGATCCGCTGCGGGTCGGGGTGGGTCCAGCGGATGCCGTCAGGCGCCATGATCGTCACGAAGTCCACGCCGGCGTCGGCGACCACCCGCTGCGCGTACGGCTGGAGCACCGTGCTCGGATCGGTGCCGGGCGCCGCGAGGGCGGCCTGCCGGACGGTGGGGGAGTCGGCGATCGACGCGGCCGCCGCCCGCACCCGGCCGTCCGCCCCGTCCTCGGCCCGGCTGTGCGCCTGGACGTAGGCCAGCACCGCGCACCCCGCGACGACGACGGCCACGATCACCACCTGCATGGCGAACAGCTGGCCGGCGAGGCTGCGGGGACGCGAGGGAGCGCGCCGGATCATCGGCATGCCCCACAGTCTGCACGCCCTACCGAGAACTCAATGAACGCAAACGTGACCCCGGTCACGCGGCCGCGCATAGTCACCGAAGTTACCGAGACCTCGGGAGGCAGACGTGACGACGCAGAGCCGCGACGTGACCACGCAGAGCCGCAAGAAGGACCGTACGCACTATCTGTATCTGGCAGTGATCGCGGCGGTCGTCGCCGGGATCGTGCTGGGACTGGCCGCACCCGGTGTGGCCAAGGAGTTCAAGCCGCTGGGCACCGGCTTCGTGAACCTGATCAAGATGATGATCTCGCCGATCATCTTCTGCACGATCGTGCTCGGCATCGGATCGGTGCGCAAGGCCGCCAAGGTCGGCGCCGTGGGCGGGCTCGCGCTCGGCTACTTCATGGTGATGTCGACGGTGGCGCTCGCCATCGGCCTGGTGGTCGGCAATGTGCTGCACCCGGGCAGCAGCCTGCACCTGACCACGGCGGCGAAGGCGGCCGGGCACAAGCAGGCGGCCGGCAGCGAGGGGACCGTCGACTTCCTGCTCGGCATCATCCCCAAGACGATGGTGTCGTCCTTCACCGAGGGCCAGGTGCTGCAGACGCTGCTGGTCGCGCTCCTGGTCGGCTTCGCCGTTCAGGCGCTCGGAAAGGCCGGGGAGCCGGTGCTGCGGGGCGTCGGGCATATCCAGCGGCTCGTCTTCCGGGTGCTGTCGATGATCATGTGGGCGGCGCCGGTGGGCGCGTTCGGCGCCATGGCGGCGGTGGTCGGCGAGACCGGCACGGGCGCGCTGAAGTCGCTGGCCGTGATCATGATCGGCTTCTATGTCACCTGCGCGATCTTCGTGGTCGTGATCCTCGGCACCCTGCTGCGGCTGGTCGCCGGTGTGAACCTCTTCCACCTGCTGAAGTACCTCGGCCGCGAGTTCCTGCTGATCCTGTCGACCTCGTCGTCCGAATCGGCCCTGCCGCGGCTGATCGCCAAGATGGAGCACCTGGGCGTCAGCCGCCCGGTGGTCGGTATCACCGTGCCGACCGGCTACTCGTTCAACCTCGACGGCACCGCCATCTATCTGACGATGTCCTCGCTGTTCATCGCCGAGGCGATGGGCGACCCGCTGTCGGTCGGCCAGCAGATCTCCCTGCTGCTCTTCATGATCATCGCCTCGAAGGGCGCGGCCGGTGTCACCGGCGCCGGCATCGCCACCCTGGCGGGCGGCCTGCAGTCGCACCAGCCCGCCCTGGTCGACGGGGTCGGCCTCATCATCGGCATCGACCGCTTCATGAGCGAGGCCCGCGCCCTGACCAACTTCGCGGGCAACGCCGTCGCGACGGTCCTCGTCGGCACCTGGACCAAGGAGTTCGACAAGGACCGCGCCGTCCGGGTCTTCGCCGGGGAACTGCCCTTCGACGAGTCCACCCTGGTGGACGACCACGCCGAGGCGGCCCCGAAGGTCGACACAGCGGAGACGGCCGACACGATGCCGGCCCCCAGGGACCACGAAACCGTGAAGGCCGGTTAGCGGTTCGCGCAGGGCGGTCAGGGGTTCTGCAGGCCGGCCCAGAAGCGTTCGCTGACGGTGTCCAGGAAGGCCCGGCCGCCCGCGCCGCCCGACGCGGGTACGTCGTTGCCCCAGTTGAGGGTCGCGACCATCACGGACTGGTACTCCGAGTGCATGCCGCGCAGCACCGGTTCGATCCGGTGCCGGGGCAGCGGCACCAGGGCCGTGACGGGTTTGACGTACGCCTGCCAGCGGGTCGCCACGGCTTCCCGCAGCAGTGCGTCCAGCCGCTTGTCGCCGCCGGTGACCGTCAGGAGTTCCGGCAGCGACAGGCCGAGCACGTCGGCCAGTGCCGCGGTCTGCCGCTCGTTGCCGGTCCAGCGGCCCTGGACCTCCATGCGTTCGTAGTCGGAGATCGGCATGCCGACCGCCCGCGCCAGGTCGGAAGGGGCGATACCGCGGGCCCAGCGGTGTTCCAGCAGGGTGGTCGGCGTGCTCATGAGATCGGACGGGTCGCACCACAGGGCGCCGGCCAGAGCGGGCAGCTCGGAGGCGCGCGGCACGAGTTCACCGCGCTCCCAGGCGGCGATGGTCTCGGGCCGTACGGGGGTGCCGTAGGAGGTCCACATGGCATGGGCGATGTGGGAGTGGTTCATCCCGAGCTGGGCACGCAGCCGTCTGATCGCCGATGCGTCGAACGGCAGCCGGGGCGGATCAGAAGAGGGTCGGTGCACGGGGTCAGCGTAGGGGTGCCGGTGCCGCGTCCCCATGGTGCGGACCACCGAACCGGGGCGCGTGAATACGCCACCGGTTCGGAGGAACGTACGAGTGCGGAGGTCAGGCCGGTCGCAGCCAGACCGTGGCCAGCGGCGGGAGGGTGAGCAGGAGGCTCTGCTCCTGCCCGTGCCAGGACGTCGGTTCGGCCTTGAGCGGGTGCCCGGTGCTGCCGGTGGCGGTGCCGCTGCCGCCGTAGCGCGCGTCGTCGGTGTTCAGCACCTCCTGCCAGGCCCGGTCGGGAACACCGATCCGGTAGTTCTCGCGGACCACCGGTGAGAAGTTGCTGACGCACACCAGCGGTTCGCCGTCCGCGTCGTAGCGGAGGAACGAGAAGGTGTTGTCCTCGGCCGCGCCGCCGTCGATCCAGGCGAAGCCGCCCGGGTCGGTGTCGCGCTGCCAGAGGGCCGGCGTCGCGTTGTAGGTGCGGTTCAGCTCCCGGACCAGATCGCGGACCCCGCGGTGGTCGGCGGCCGCCGCGTACGTCTCGTCCAGCAGCCACCAGTCGGGCCCGTGGTCGTGCGACCACTCCGCGCCCTGCGCGAACTCCTGCCCCATGAAGAGCAGCTGCTTGCCCGGATGCGCCCACATGAAGCCGAGGTACGCGCGGTGGGTGGCGCGCTGCTGCCACCAGTCGCCGGGCATCTTCGAGACCAGCGAGCGCTTGCCGTGCACGACCTCGTCGTGGGAGATCGGCAGCACGTAGTTCTCGGAGTAGGCGTAGACCATCGAGAACGTCATCTCGTGGTGGTGGTACTTGCGGTGCACCGGCTCCTTCGCCACGTACTCCAGCGAGTCGTGCATCCAGCCCATGTTCCACTTCAGCCCGAAGCCGAGCCCGCCGGAGTCGGTGGAGCGGGTGACGCCGTCCCAGGCGGTGGACTCCTCGGCGATCGTCACGACCCCCGGGCAGCGCCGGTAGACGGTCGCGTTCATCTCCTGCAGGAACGCCACCGCGTCCAGGTTCTCCCGGCCGCCGTGCTGGTTGGGCGTCCATTCGCCGTGCTCACGCGAGTAGTCCAGGTAGAGCATCGAGGCCACCGCGTCGACCCGCAGGCCGTCGATGTGGAACTCCTCGCACCAGTAGACGGCGTTGGCCACCATGAAGTTCCGGACCTCGGTGCGGCCGAGGTCGAACTCCAGGGTGCCCCAGTCCGGGTGCTCGGCGCGGTTCGGGTCGCCGTGCTCGTAGAGCGGGACGCCGTCGAAGTTGGCCAGCGCCCAGTCGTCCTTCGGGAAGTGCGCGGGCACCCAGTCCATGATCACGCCGAGCCCCGCCCGGTGCAGCGCGTCGACGAGGAACTTGAAGTCGTCGGGGGAGCCCAGCCGCGAGGTCGGCGCGTAGTACGACGTCACCTGGTAGCCCCAGGAGCCGCCGAACGGGTGCTCGGCCACCGGCATCAGCTCGACATGGGTGAACCCCAGGTCGGCGACGTACGTGGGCAGCTGCTCCGCCAGCTCGCGGTAGGTCAGACCCGGCCGCCAGGACGTCAGATGCACCTCGTAGACCGAGAACGGCGCCTGGTGGACGGGGACCGCGGCGCGCCGGGCCATCCAGTCGGCGTCGTTCCAGGTGTGGTGCGAGGAGGTGACGATCGACGCCGTCGCGGGCGGCAGTTCGGTGCTGCGGGCCATCGGGTCGGCCTTCAACGTGCGGCCGCCGTCCGGGCGGGTGATGTCGAACTTGTACGCCGTCCCGTCGCCGACCCCCGGCACGAACAGCTCCCACACGCCGGTGGAGCCGAGCGAGCGCATCGGGAAGCCGGTGCCGTCCCAGAAGTTGAAGCCGCCCGCGACCCGCACCCCGCGGGCGTTGGGCGCCCAGACGGCGAACCGGGTGCCGGTGACGCCCTGGTGGGTCATCGGCCGGGCGCCGAGCGCCTCCCACAGCTGCTCGTGGCGGCCCTCACCGATCAGGTGCAGGTCCAGCTCGCCGAGCGAGGGCAGGAACCGGTACGGGTCCTGCACGGGGTGCTCGCCGTCCGCGTACCGCACCAGCAGTTCGTACTCGGGGATCTCCCGCAGCGGCAGCACCCCGGCGAACAGCCCGTCGCCCTCGTCCAGCAGTTCCGCGCGCAGTCCCTTCGCGGTGACCGCCACTCCCAGCGCGTACGGCCGCAGCACCCGGAACAGCACGCCGCCGGTCACCGGATGGGCACCGAGCAGCCCGTGCGGGTCGTGGTGCGCACCGTCCAGCAGCCTGCCACGGTCCGCGTCGTCCAGCGGTTCCGCGGGCCGGACGCCGCGGACCGCGACCCGCGCCGGAGCGGCGTCCTGGGTCGGGGTGGCGGGCGGCGAGACCGGCCTGGCCGGCACGACAGGGGCGGCGGGCGCGGCGGGAGCCGCGGGAGCCGCGGCCGGGGGGCCGGGCCGGGGGGTGGTGATGGAGCCCGGGTCCCGGGTCTCGCCCCGGGACGGCGGAACGGCCTCCGTCGTCTGCCGGGGAGCGCTCCCCGAGGCGGGCGGGCGGGTCACCCCGGACTCGTATCCCCGTGCGGCGGCCTCCGACACCGCCGGAGCCGGAGCCGGGGCAGGAGCAGGAGCAGGCGCCGGAGTCACTGCGGGTGTGGGCGCGGGCGCCGGCGCGGCGGGCGTCACGGGAGCCGGCGGCCGGCCGAGCGGCTCGCCCGGCGCCTTCTCCGCCGGGGATACGGCGGTGGTGGGCACGGCGGCGGGCGCGCCCGGCGTGAGGGGAGACGGCTGGCGCTCGGTCACGGTGTGATCCTCCTCGGAGGGGGGTTGGATGCGAGGCGGTCGATGGCTGACATCGGAATGGGGAGCCAGGCGGGGCGGTGCCGGGCCTCGTACAGGACTTCGTAGACGGCCTTGTCGGTCTCGTAGGCGCGTATCAGTACGGGCTGGTCGCGCGGATCGGTGCCCGACGTCGCGGCGTAGCCGGTGCAGAACGCGTCCCGGTGCCGTTCCGCCCACGCGCCGGCGGTCGGTGCGGCCGGATCGCGGTGCCGGGCGGCGTAGTCGAAGGAGCGCAGCATCCCCGCGACGTCCTGTACCGGTGGCGCCGGCAGCCGGCGCTCCGACAGCGGACGCGAGGGCTCGCCCTCGAAGTCGATCAGCAGCCAGTCGTGGTCCGCGGTGCGCAGCGCCTGGCCGAGATGCAGATCGCCGTGGATGCGCTGGGCGGCCACCCGCGCTCCGGTGCCGCCGAGTTCCGACAGGTCGTGGAAGGCCGCCCTCAGCCGGGTGCGGTACGGGCGCAGCTCCGGGACCTCGGCCGCGGCGGTGTCCAGCCGCTGCGCCATGGTCGCCGCGATCAGCTGGATCCTGCGGCGGTCCAGCGAACCGGTGGGCAGCGCGCGGGCCAGCGCGGCATGGACCTCGGCGGTGGCGGCGCCCAGGGCGCGGGCGTCGGCGGTGAACTCCGTACCGTCGTCCATCGCCCGCAGGGCCAGCTCCCAGCCGTCGGCCGACCCGGGCAGATAGCGCTGCAGCACGCCGAGCGTCGCGGGTTCCGCGCCGATGCCGTCCGGGGTGCCGGCCGGCTCCGGCAGTTCCAGCGCCTCGAACCAGGCGGCCGGCGCCGCGACCCGCCGGGAGCCGTCGCGGGCCAGGGCGAGGGAGAGTTCGAGGTCCGGGTTGGCGCCGGGGGAGACCCGGCGGAACACCTTGAGGATGTACTCGTCGCCGTAGATGACCGAGGTGTTCGACTGCTCGGCGGTGGACAGCCGCGGAGCCAGCCCGGCCGGGACGGTGGCCGACGGCTCGGTGAGGAAGCGCAGCCGACCGGTGCGGCCGGGGGCGCGGAGACGTTCCAGCAGCACCGCGGTGAGCCGCGGGTCGTACAGCCCCTCGTAGATCGTCAGACCGTCGAGTGGCCCGCCGGTGGCCTGGCCGACGGCGGCGGGCGCGAGCGAGGGCGGGAGCAGCGTGCGGGTGCCGAGCAGCAGTTGGTAGCAGTCGGCGCGGCGGCCGGCCTGCTCCACGTCGAGCAGCAGATGGAGCAGGCCCGGGGTGCCCAGGCGGCCGCCCAGGGGCAGCAGTTCGGTCGCCGACACCAGGTCGAAGCCGGTGATCGGCCGGCCCTTGCCGGCGAACCAGCGCTGCTGCGGTAGCCATTCCAGCAGCAGTGGGCTGAGCGAGTGCAGCAGCCCGGGGGCTGTGGCCGGTGAACGGCCGGTGGTAGGAGAGGTGCGGGTCCAGGAGCTGTCCGACATGACGTCCTTTCCCCGGGGAATCGCGCACCCTGCCCGGAAGCGTGCGGCGGGGAGTGCGCGTAAGCCTCCCGGATGACGGGCGGTGGCTGTCCGGCGACACGGGGAGCCTGCCCCGGCCGGGTGACAGGAAACCGCCGTACGGGCCCGCCCGGAGGGTGTTCCGGGCGGGCCCGCCGGTCGGGGGCCGGCGGCCTGGGGGTAACTCCCAGCGGTAGCTGGGGGAGCTACACGGGGTCGCGGCGCAGCCGGAACCAGTAGAAGCCGTGACCGGCGAGGGTCAGCAGATAGGGCAGTTCGCCGATGGCGGGGAACCGCACCCCGCCGATGAGCTCGACCGGGTGCCGGCCGCTGAACGTCCGCAGATCCAGCTCGGTGGGCTGGGGGAAGCGGGAGAAGTTGTGGACACACAGGACGAGGTCGTCGCCGTATTCCCGCAGGAACGCCAGTACAGCGGGGTTGCTGGAGGGCAGTTCCGTGTAGGAGCCGAGGCCGAAGGCCGGGTTCTGCTTGCGGATCTCGATCATGCGCCGGGTCCAGTGCAGCAATGAGGACGGGCTGCTCATCGCCGCTTCGACGTTGGTGACCTGGTAGCCGTAGACCGGATCCATGATGGTCGGCAGATAGAGCCGGCCGGGGTCGCACGAGGAGAAGCCCGCGTTGCGGTCGGGCGTCCACTGCATCGGGGTGCGGACCGCGTCCCGGTCGCCGAGCCAGATGTTGTCGCCCATGCCGATCTCGTCGCCGTAGTACAGGATCGGCGAGCCGGGCAGCGACAGCAGCAGTGCCGTGAACAGTTCGATCTGGTTGCGGTCGTTGTCCAGCAGCGGGGCGAGCCGGCGGCGGATGCCGATGTTGGCCCGCATCCGCGGGTCCTTGGCGTACTCCGCGTACATGTAGTCGCGCTCTTCGTCGGTGACCATTTCGAGGGTCAGCTCGTCATGGTTGCGCAGGAAGATGCCCCACTGGCAGGTCTGCGGGATGGCCGGGGTCTTGGCCAGGATTTCCGAGACGGGGTAGCGCGATTCGCGGCGCACGGCCATGAAGATGCGCGGCATCACCGGGAAGTGGAACGCCATGTGGCACTCGTCGCCGCCGCGCTGGAAGTCGCCGAAGTAGTCGACGACGTCCTCCGGCCACTGGTTGGCCTCGGCGAGCAGCACGGTGTCCGGGTAGTGCAGGTCGATCTCGGCGCGGACCCGCTTCAGGAACTGGTGGGTCTGCGGCAGGTTCTCGCAGTTGGTGCCCTCCTGTTGGTAGAGGTAGGGCACCGCGTCGAGCCGGAAGCCGTCGATCCCCAGATCGAGCCAGAACCGCAGCGCGGCCAGGATCTCCTCCTGGACCTGCGGGTTCTCGTAGTTGAGATCCGGCTGGTGGGAGAAGAACCGGTGCCAGTAGTACTGCTTGCGCACCGGGTCGAAGGTCCAGTTGGACGTCTCGGTGTCGACGAAGATGATCCGCGCGTCCTGGAACTCCTTGTCGTCGTCCGCCCAGGTGTAGTAGTCGCCGTACGGGCCGTCCGGGTCGGAACGGGACTGCTGGAACCAGTCGTGCTGGTCACTCGTGTGGTTCATGACGAAGTCGATGATCACGCGCATGCCGCGCTGGTGCGCCGCGTCCACGAACTCCACGAAGTCGGCGAGGTCGCCGAATTCCGGGAGCACGGCGGTGTAGTCGGAGACGTCGTAGCCCCCGTCGCGCAGTGGCGAGGCGAAGAAGGGCGGCAGCCACAGGCAGTCCACCCCGAGCCATTGCAGGTAGTCGAGCTTGGCGGTGATGCCCTTCAGGTCACCGACACCATCGCCGTTGCTGTCCTGGAAGGACCGCACGAGGACTTCGTAGAACACCGCCCGTTTGAACCAGTCGGGATCTCGGTCCTTTGCCGGTGTGTCCTCGAAGGTGTCGGGAACGGGTTCGTTGACGATCAACTGAGTGACCCTCCGATCGAAGGAGACGGTCGCAGATGAACGATGTGCGCGGGCGTACGGCCCGGTTCGAGGCGCACATAGTTTTCCCTGCCCCAGTGGTAGGTCTCGCCGGTGAGCTCGTCGCGCACCGGGACGGACTCGTGCCAGGTCAGGCCGAGCTCCGGCATGTTCAACGAGACGGTGGCCTCCTGGGTGTGGTGGGCGTCGAGGTTGACGACCACCAGTACGACGTCCTCGCCGCTGCGCTTGGAGTACGCGAGCACCGCGTCGTTGTCCGTGGGGTGGAAAGCCAGCTCACGCAGCTGCTGCAGGGCCGGATGGCGGCGCCGCAGCCGGTTGAGCCGTGTGATGAACGGGGCCAGCGAGCGTCCTTCCGCCTCGGCCGCGGCCCAGTCGCGGGGACGCAGCTCGTACTTCTCCGAGTGCAGGTATTCCTCGCCGCCGTGTCGTACGGCGTCGCCCTCGTACAGCTCGAAGCCCGCGTAGACCCCCCAGGTGGGTGACATCGTCGCGGCCAGCACGGCGCGCACCTCGAACGCGGGGCGGCCACCGTGCTGAAGGTACGCGTGCAGGATGTCCGGCGTGTTGACAAAGAAATTCGGCCGCATGTAACTGGCCGCGTCCCCGGACAGCTCCGTCAGGTAGTCGGTCAGCTCCTCCTTGGCGGTGCGCCAGGTGAAGTACGTGTACGACTGCTGGAAGCCGATCTTCGCCAGGGTGTGCATCATCGCCGGCCGGGTGAACGCCTCGGCCAGGAAGATCACGTCGGGATCGGTGCGGTTGATGTCGGCGATGACCTTCTCCCAGAAGACCACCGGCTTGGTGTGCGGGTTGTCGACCCGGAAGATCCGTACGCCGTGCTCCATCCAGTACCGCAGGACGCGCAGCGTCTCGCGCACGATGCCGGGCATGTCGGCGTCGAAGGCGATGGGGTAGATGTCCTGGTACTTCTTCGGCGGGTTCTCGGCGTAGGCGATGCTGCCGTCGGGCCGGTGGGCGAACCAGTCCGGATGCTTGTCGACCCAGGGGTGGTCGGGGGAGCACTGCAGGGCGAAGTCGAGGGCGATCTCCAGCCGCAGCTCGCGGGCCTGCTCCACGAAGAAGTCGAAGTCCTCGATGGTGCCCAGATCGGGGTGGATCGCGTCGTGCCCGCCCTCCGGCGAGCCGATCGCCCAGGGGCAGCCGACATCGTCCGGGCCCGCGACGAGGCTGTTGTCCGGGCCCTTGCGGAAGGCCGTGCCGATCGGATGGATCGGCGGCAGGTACAGGACGTCGAAGCCCATCGCGGCGACGGCCGGCAGCCGTTCGGCCGCGGTGCGGAAGGTGCCGGACCGCGGCGGGCTGCCCTCCTTGACGACCGCGCCCTCGGAGCGCGGGAACAGCTCGTACCAGGAGCCGAACAGCGCCCGCCGGCGCTCGACCTGCAGCGGCATCGGACGGGAGGCGGTGACCAGCTCCCGCAGCGGGAACCGGTCGAGGACGGCGGTGACCGCGGGGGCCACGGCCGCGGCGTGCCGTTCCGCCGCGGTCCTGTTCTCGTCGAGCAGTACGTCGACGGCGGCGAGTACGGCGGCCCGGCCGTCGTTCTTGGGCACCCCGGCGGCGGCCAGCTCGTGCAGCCGGGCGCCCTCGGCGAGGACCAGGGCGGTGTCGATCCCGGCCGGGATCTTGATGCCGGCGACATGCCGCCAGGTGGTGACCGGATCGCTCCAGGCCTCCACGGTGTACGTCCAGCGGCCTTCCGCCGGCGGGGTGACGTCCGCGCCCCACCGGTCGGTGCCGGGGGCCAGCTCCCGCATGGGGGTCCAGGGTCCCGAGCGGCCGTTGGGGTCGCGCAGCATGACATTGGCGGCGACCGCGTCATGGCCTTCGCGGAAGACCGTGGCGGTGACCTGGAAGGTCTCGCCGGCGACCGCTTTGGCCGGCCGGCGGCCGCAGTCCACGAGCGGGCGGACGTCGAGGACGGGGATGCGACCGATCATTGCCTCACCTGGGAGCGCTGGGGAGTGGACAGGAGGGGGATGCTCCGGAGGCTGCTTGCGCCGGCGGGCGGCGGCGCGGCGGGCGGCTTCCTTGCGTGCTCCCGCTCTTTGTATCTGCTCCTGTGGACGTGTTCTCGCGTGCATGGCCGCTCCTGTCCGCGTTCACTCGGTTGGAGGGTCGGGCGAATGGCGGAGTCATGAGGGGGATGAAGTGACTCCGCATTGCCGGGAGCCTTCCCATTGGATGGCAGTCAAAAGCTCCCGGGAAGGGGTACCGGTGCGTACTTTGCGGGGAGTTGGAGAAGCCGTCCGGCCCCGCAGGACGGGAGGGGCCGGACGGCTGGTCGGTGAATATGCCGGAGGACGGTCAGAGCGGGCGGCTGGACCAGGTCTGCCAGGGCTGCGCGGCCACCCAGCCGGCGATGGAGGTGAGCTTGATCCCCAGCGCCTGCTCGGCCTCCCGGGGGTCGCCGTCCATCAACCGCTCGTCCGTGCCCTCCGCCATGTAGTGGTAGATCCCGGCGACGCCGGCGGCCGCGTTCGGGCCGATGGCCTTGGCCAGCGCGGCCTCGAAGGCGGCGGGCGGCAGGGCCTGGTACGCGACGGGCCGGCCGAGGCCCTCGGCGAACGCGGCGGCGAGTTCGTTCCCGTCGACGGCCTGTCCGCCGCCGATGTCCAGGACCCGGCCGTCGAGGCCGTCGTTGAAGAGCGCGGCGGCCACCGCGACCGCCAGGTCGTCGTGCGAGATCCAGGCGATCCGCCGGTCGGCCGGCAGCGGGTACGCGAGCACGCCCTCGTCGACCAGGGCCGGCCCGTTCCAGGGACTGAACAGATTGTCGAGGTACACCGGTGGCCGCAGCACGACCAGCGGCACACCGCAGTCCGCCAGCACCGCCTCGGCGATCCGGCGGGTCTCGAACGCGGCCACTCCGGCGGTGTCCGAGGGCACGCGGGTGTTCGCGTTGTACACGATCCGGGTCACCCCGGATTCGAGCGCGGCCTCCGCGATGTGCATCGCATACGTCTCAATACGTAGGGGGTCGTACTCCAACGGCATGGTCACTACTGCGTGTGTGGCGCCCTTGAACGCCCACATCACGTCGTCCCGGCTACCGAGGTCACCGGCCACGAACGAGACCCCCGCGATGTCCGGGCGCGCTACGGCCGGCCGCCGCGTCAGGCTGCGGACCCGGTGCCCGCGTCCGGCGAGCAGCCGGGCCACGGCGCCCCCCTGGAAGCCGGTCGCTCCCACGACCAAGCAACGCTGGTGAATCTCCTCCGACATCGGTGTGTCGCCCTTCGCTAGAATGAATCAGCGATTCCGCCTCACCTCAGGCTGGTCGGGGCGCACAGGGGCGGCAATAAGCAAACCGGGACGGGGATTAAGGGTTCGTCCATGGAATCTGGCGGGAACGACCTCCTCAGCGAACTGCTCAGGCCACTGCGCCTGACCGGCGTGTTCGACAGCCTCTGGACGGTGCGGGCGCCCTGGGCGATCGAGGGGGACTCCGAGCAGAGCTGCGCGATCCTGCACTACATGGTCGAGGGCGACTGCTGGATCAGCGCGGGCGACTGCCCGCCGATCCAGCTCCACCAGGGGGACTTGGCGGTCTTCCCCACCGGGACCGCGCACCGCCTCTCCGATCTGCCCGGCCGGCAGGGCGTCCCGCTCAGGGCGGTGCTCCCGGAGCGCGAACCCGGCACGTCAGGAGTGCTCGTCGTGGAGGGCACCGGCGAGCGGAGCCGCATCCTGTGCGCCGGACTGCACTACGACGCGACGGCCGCGACCTCGCTGTACCGGGCGCTGCCGTGGTCGCTGGTGCTGGACCGGACGCAGGTAGACAAGGAACCGCTGCTGCGCGACACCCTCGCCTCGCTCGCCGCCGCCGAGCGGCGCGGCGAGCCGGGATCGCAACTGGTCACCCTGCGGGCGTTCGAGATGGCCTTCGTGCTGGCGCTGCGCCCGCTGCTGCGCGAGCTCTCCGACAACCCGGCCGTGCTGCCCGCGCTGCGTCACCCGGGCATCAGCAGGGCGCTCATCATCGTCTCCACCCGCTTCTCGGAACCGTGGACGATCGAGGCGCTGGCCCGCGAGGTCGGCATGTCACGGTCGGCCTTCACCGCCACCTTCCGGGAGCTGGTGGGCGAGGCGCCGGCCCGGCATCTGACCGGGCGTCGGATGCAGGAGGCCGCCCGGCTGCTCACCGAGACGGCGGTTCCGCAGGCGGCCGTGCCGCCCCGCGTCGGCTACCAGAGCGCGGTCGGGTTCCATCTGGCGTTCCGCAAGTGGTTCGGGACAACGCCTGGTGAATACCGCGGCAACTGGCCGGTTCATAAACGGGACCGGCAGGACGTTCATTGATTAGCACACGTGTATGAGGCAGTCTCTTCAACGGCGCGTCGAAGATCGTTGAGGAGACACGGTGACCAGGTCCGGCCAGGAGTACAAGGATTCGCTGCGAGACGGACGCGAGATATGGATCGACGGGGAGCGGGTCAAGGACATCACCCGCCACCCGGCCTTCCGCAACACCGTCGACTCCATCGCGGGACTGTACGACCTCTCCCACGACTCCGCGCACTCCGCCGTACTCACTGAAGGCGGCGTCCACCGGGCCTTCCTGATACCCCGTTCGTACGAGGACCTGGTCGCCCGCCGAAAGGCGCACAAGGTGTGGGCAGAGGCGAGTTTCGGCTATCTCGGCCGCACTCCCGACTACATGGCGGCCGGGATCGCGGGCTTCGCGGCGGCGCCGGGGCTGTTCACCACGGACACCTTCGACGGCGCTCCGAACGTCGCGGCATACCACCGGCGGATGTCGGAGGGCGATCTCTATCCGACGTTCACCATCACCAATCCGCAGATCGACCGGACGAAGTCCGCGGCCGAGCAGGAGCGCGACGACCTCGTCGTCCGGGTGGTGGCGGAGCGCGACGGCGGCATCGTCGTCCGCGGCGCCAAGATGATCGGCACCGCGGCGGTCTTCGGCAACGAGGTCCTCGTCGGCACCATCGAGCCGCTGGCCCCGCAGGACGTCGAGCACGCGCTGTGCTTCTCGATACCGGTCGACACCCCCGGCCTGAAGTTCATCTCCCGCACCTCGTACGAGGCCCAGGCCCGCAGCGTCTTCGACAACCCGCTCTCCTCGCGCTTCGACGAGAACGATGCCCTGCTGGTCTGCGAGGACGTCTTCGTCCCGTGGGAGAACGTGCTCGCGTACCGCAACGTCGACGTCTGCTTCGGGCAGTGGTGGCAGACCCCCGCGTACGTGAACTTCGTCCACCAGGCCGCCACCCGCTTCTGGACCAAGCTGGAGTTCCTCACCGGCGTCGCGATCCTGCTCGCCAAGGCCAACAACACCTACCAGCTGCCGCCGGTGCAGACCCAGATCGGCCGGCTGATGGGCTGGGTGGCGCAGGCCAGGTCGATGGTGCTGGCCGCCGAGGCCGGGTACGAGCAGGTCGACGGCGGACGCGGCGGCGTGATGCCCGACAAGGAGATCTCCTACGCCCACCGGATCATGGCCGGTGACCTCTACCCCAGGGCGATCAGCGAGATCAAGCTGCTGGCCGGTGGCGGCGTCATCCAGCTCCCCGCCTCCGCGCAGGACCTGCTGCACCCGGAGATCGGCCCCGTCATCGCGAAGTACATCCGCTCGCCGGGAAACCCGGCGCAGGACCGCGTCAAGCTGCTCAAGCTCGCCTGGGACGCGCTCGGCACGGAGTTCGCCGGACGGCACGAGCAGTACGAGCGCTTCTACCACGGCGCCCCGCACGTCTATCTGCTGCAGCAGGCGTGGGAGGGCGACACCGGTGCCTGCGAGAGCCTGGCCCGGACCTGCCTCGACGGGTACGAACTGCAGCCGCTGCCCCGGGCCTGAGGCGATGGTGCATCGACGCGGCCTCGCGCTCGCCCTGCTGGCCTCGACCCAGCTCCTGCTGATCCTCGACACCGCGATCATCAACGTGGCGCTGCCCTCCATCGGCGCCGACCTCGGCACCGACGCCGCCGGCTTGTCCTGGGTCGCCAACGCGTACCTGATCACCTTCGGCGGCTTCCTGCTGCTGGCCGGCCGGGTCGCCGACCTCGTCGGCCACCGCCGGCTCTTCACGGCCGGACTGGCGCTGCTGTCCGCCGCCTCACTCGGCGGCGCCTTCGCCGGCGACAGCCGGCTGCTCGTCGCCGCCCGCGCCCTGCAAGGGGTCGGGGCGGCCTGCGCGGCCGCCGCGGCCTTCGCGCTGGTCCTGCTGCTCTTCGCCGAGGGACCCGAACGGCACCGCGCCCTGGGCGTGTTCGCGGCGCTCGGGGGGCTGGGCGGCGCGCTGGGCACGGTGCTGGGCGGCGTCCTCACCTCCGGCCTCGGCTGGCGCTCCACGTTCGTCCTGAACGTTCTGGTGGGTGCGGCGCTCATCGCCCTGACACCGGCCGCGCTGGCCCCCGTCCTGGCCCGCCGTGAGCGGACCGCGGCGGCGCCCGGCGCCCTCCGGGACTTCGACCTCGGCGGCGCCCTCACCGCCACCGGCGGCCTCAGCCTGATCGCGTACGCGCTGGTCGACGCGGGTAGCGCGGGCTGGACCGACAGCGGCACCCTCCTCGCCGGAGCGGCCGGACTGGCCCTGCTGACGGCGTTCGCGGTCGTCGAGACCCGCGCCGCCCGTCCGCTGGTTCCGCCCGGTGTGCTCGGCCGGCCGGCGCTGCGGCTGGCCAACATCCTCAGCGCGCTGGCACAGATGGCGCTGTTCCCGATGTTCTTCCTCGTGAGCCTGTATCTGCAGAACGTCCTGGACTACGCACCGGTCACCGGCGGACTCGGACTGCTGCCGCTGTCGATCGTCGTCGTGCTGACCGCGCCGCAGACCGGACGGCTGGTCTCCCGCTTCGGACTGCGCCCGGTGATGACCTCCGGCTTCGCGCTGGTGGCCGCCGCCATGGTGTGGCTCGCGCTGTCGCTGTCGCCGGACGGATCCTTCGCCACGACGGTCCTCGCCCCCAGCCTGCTGATCGGGATCGGGCTGCCGCTGGTCATGGTGACCACCAACGTCGCCGCGACCGCGCAGGCCGGACCCGGCGAGACCGGACTGGTGTCCGGACTGATCAACACCAGCCAGCAGTTCGGCTCCGTCCTCGGCCTCGCGGTACTCGTCGCGGTGGCCGCGGCGCACACCCGGACCGCGGGACCCGGAGCGGCCGCCGAAGCCGCCGGCTTCCGCACCGCGCTGCTCGCCGGCGCCGCCTTCGCCGCGGCCGCCACCCTCCTGACGCTGCTGCTGCGCAGCCCGTCGCGGGAGAAGGCCGACCCCACACCCAGCACACACACATCCCTGTGACCCTCGGAATGACGGTGCCCCACATGTCTGTGCTCCACGTGCTCCAAGGGCAAGAGCCCTATTACCGGATCGAGGAGATACGCGGTGTCGACCCGCTGGGAGCGGACGAGGCCTGCGAGAAGCTCCGCGTCATGAACGCGGACGGCGATGTGTCCGGCATGGTCACCGCGCTGCGCGAACTCCTTCCGGCCACCGACGTCCTGGACGACTTCTCCACCGTCGAGAACCTCGCGGCGATGCGGGACCTGGGCATCTTCCTCGGCTCCGTCAAGCGGCACGGCACCGAGCCGCTCGACGCCGTACCGGAGGCGCTGCCGGTGCTGCGCGCGCTGGGCCGCCGTACCGGCATGGTGCCGCGGGACACCGTCCACCACTACACGGCCTGGAACCCGGTCGGCGCCCGCCAGCGCATGTACACCGGGGACCCCATGGAGGCCTGCCTCCAGGACGCCGTCCGGATGGTCTTCCCCAGCCTGTGCGCCTCGCTGGACGCCTGCTCGGAACTGGCCACCCTCGAACCCCACGACAGCCGCTTCTCGTCCTGCCTCGACCGGCTCGCCGGACTCGTCCAGGCCATGGTCGACTCGATCGACTTCACCATCGCCAACGTCTCACCGGTGTTCTTCGCCCGGGTCCTGCGCCCCTACTTCGAGGAGATCACCCTCGACGGCCGCGAATACCTCGGCCCGGCGGCGGCCCAGGTCCCGCTCTGGCTGGTCGATCTGACCCTCTGGCAGTCCGACCGCAGCACCGGGCGGTACGAGTCCTTCCTCACCGAGTCGGTGCCCTACAGCCTCCCGGCCTGGCGTACCTTCCACGCGCGGTACCAGGGCAGCCCCTCCGCGGTGGGCAAGCTCTCCTTCGCGATCAGCTGGGAGGAGGCGGACCGGCTGCCGCCCACCCTGCGGGCGAGCGCCGTCGCGCTGGCGCGGGTGCTGCGCATCCTGAAGACCTTCCGGGCCCGGCACATCCGTATCGCCCGTGAGGCGTACAGCGACGAGGTGCGGCTGTACGACTACGGGAGCGGCGGCGCACCGGTCGAACTGCTGCGCTCCGTACTCGACCTGACCCGCGAGAACGAGACGCTGGTCCGGCGCTCCACCGAAGGGGAACGATGAACCGCATCGTCATCGCGGGAGGCGGCATCGCCGGCCTCACCGCGGCACTCAGCCTGCACGCCGTCGGCCGCACCGACGTGATGGTCGTCGAGGCCGCCCCGGAGATCCAGCCGGTCGGCGCGGGACTCAACATCATGCCCAACGCGGTCCGTGAACTGGCGGCCCTGGGGCTGTACGAGGAACTGGCCGCCGTGTCGGTACCCACCAGCGAGCTGCGCTACTACCACAGCAGCGGCAGCCTCGTCTGGCAGGAGCCGCGCGGCACCGGCGCCGGGTACCGCTGGCCGCAGCTGTCGATCCACCGCGGTCAGCTGCAGAACGTGCTGTCCCGCGCGGTCCGGGAACGGCTCGGCCGCGCGGCGGTCGTCTCCGGCGCCCGGGTGGACGACTTCACCGAGCTGCCCGGCGCCCAGCTGCGCGTCGCCATCAGGGACCGGGCCAGCGGCGCCACCACCGACATCGGCGCGGAGATCCTGATCGGCGCGGACGGCATCCGCTCGGCGGTCCGCTCCGCCATGTACCCCGGCGAGGGCGAACCGCCGTGGAACGGCATGCTGGTCTGGCGCGGGGTGTCCTGGATGCCGGCCGACCGCGTCGGCACCTTCATGTTCATCGCGGGGAACAACCGGCAGAAGGCCGTCGTGTACCCGATGACGATTCCGGCCGCGCCCGGCGAGAAGGTGCTCGTCAACTGGGCGCTGGCGATGCCGGCGGAGCAGGACGGCGCCCCGGACCGCAGCGACTGGAACCGCCCGGTGCCCACCGCCAAGTTCCGCCACCACTACGAGGGCTGGGTCTTCGACGGGGTCGATGTCGGCGAGGTCGTCGATGCCGCCGAGGCCGCCTTCGAGTACCCGATGGTGGACCGTGAGCCGCTGGTGCGCTGGACCTTCGGCGGGGCGACGCTGATCGGCGACGCCGCCCACGCGATGTACCCGATCGGCTCGAACGGCGCCACCCAGTCGATCATCGACGGCCGCGCCCTGGCGCACGCGATGGCCGCCCACGAGGACCCCGCGCGGGCCCTGCTGGCCTACGAGGCGGAGCGCCGGCCGCCCATGACCGAACTGCAGCGCTCCAACCGCCGGCTGGGCCCGGAGGTGGTCATCAACATGGCCCACGAACGGGCCCCCGACGGCTTCACGGACATCCACGACGTGATCCCGCGCACCGAACTGGAGACGATCGCCAGGAGCTACGCCGTGGCCGGCGCGTTCGACCCGGCCACGGTGAACCAGGGTTCCCCCTACGACGTCGGAGCTGTCCGCGCCGTCCAAGCCGTCCGGGCGGTGCGCTGAGCGGGTCGCGGGCGGGACGGGCGGCTCAGTCGAAGGAGAGCGAGCCCGTCCGCGTCCGCTTGAGCTCGAAGAAGTCCGGGTAGCCGGCCAGCGACCGGACGCCGTCGAAGACGCGGGCCGCCTCCTCGCCCCGGGGGATCGAGTTCAGCACCGGGCCGAAGAAGGCGACGCCGTCGACATGGATCGTCGGTGTGCCGACGTCGTCACCGACCGGGTCCATGCCCTCGTGGTGGCTCTTGCGCAGCGCTTCGTCGTACCGGGGATCGGTGGCCGCGGCGGCCACCTCGGCGGGCAGCCCCACCTCGGCCAGCGCCTCCTTGACGACGGTGTCGAAGTCCTCGCGGTTGCCGCCGTTGTGTATCCGGGTGCCCATGGCCGTGTACAGGTCCCGGAGCACACCCTCGCCGTGCTGCTCTGCGGCGGCGATCGCGACCCGCACCGGGCCGAGCGAGCGGTCCACCAGATCCCGGTACCACTCGGGCAGCTCGCGGCCCTCGTTCAGGACGAACAGGCTCATCACGCGGAAGCGCAGCTCGATGTCCCGCCGCTGCTCGACCTCGAGGATCCAGCGGGAGGTGATCCAGGCGAAAGGACAGGCGGGATCGAAGTAGAAGTCGACTTTCGCGGGCTGGACTTGGGAGGTAGGAGAGGTCATGCGGCGATGCTAACCGGCACCTCTGACAGCCCGCCGGGCCCTGCGCCGCCCGGTGCCCACCCCGCGCCGCCCCGCGCGGTGACGCGCCGCCCGAATGCCCCGGCGCACGTCCGTTCGGGCGTTTGAACGACCGGATCGTGGATAGCGGACGGATCGCGGGGCGGGACCCGGCTACCGTCGTAGCGTGAAGGCAATCCGTCGTTTCACCGTGCGAACTGTCCTGCCGGAACCGCTGCGTCCGCTCGGCGAACTGGCACAGAATCTGCGCTGGTCCTGGCACCCGGAGTCCCGGGAGCTGTTCCAGACCGTCGACGAGGAGGGCTGGCGGGCCGCTGCCGGAGACCCGGTACGGCTGCTCGGCGCCGTCTCCAGGGAACGGCTCGAGGCCCTCGCCCAGGACCGCAGATTCCTGCGCCGTCTCTCCTCCGCCTCCGAGGACCTGACCGACTACCTCACCAATCCGCGCTGGTACCAGGGGCAGTCCTCCGAACTGCCCGCCGCCATCGCCTACTTCTCGCCCGAGTTCGGGATCACCGCGGCCCTGCCCCAGTACTCGGGCGGCCTCGGCATCCTGGCCGGGGACCACCTCAAGGCCGCCAGCGACCTCGGTGTGCCGCTGATCGGCGTCGGACTGCTCTACCGGCACGGCTACTTCCGCCAGAGCCTGTCCCGCGAGGGCTGGCAGCAGGAGCACTACCCGGTCCTCGACCCCAATGAGCTGCCGCTGAGCCTGCTGCGCGAGCAGGACGGCACCCCCGCCCACGTCGTCCTCGCCCTGCCCGGCGGCCGGTCGCTGACCGCCCACATCTGGAAGGCCCAGGTGGGCCGCGTTCCGCTGCTGCTCCTCGACTCCGACGTCGAGGAGAACCACCGCACCGAACGCGATGTCACCGACCGCCTGTACGGCGGCGGCAGCGAGCACCGGCTGCTGCAGGAGATGCTGCTGGGCATCGGCGGGGTGCGCGCCGTGCGTGCGTACTGCCGGCTCACCGCGCACCCGGCCCCCGAGGTCTTCCACACCAACGAGGGCCACGCCGGATTCCTCGGCCTGGAGCGCATCCGCGAACTCGGCGGGGAAGGGCTCGCCTTCGACGCGGCCGTGGAGGCGGTACGGGCCGGCACGGTCTTCACCACCCACACGCCCGTCCCCGCCGGGATCGACCGCTTCGACCGCGAGCTGGTCGGGCAGCACCTCGGCGACGGCGGCGAACTGCCCGGTGTCGACATCCAGCGGGTGCTGGAGCTGGGCATGGAGACGTACTCCGGTGGTGACGCGAACGTCTTCAACATGGCGGTGATGGGGCTGCGGCTGGCCCAGCGCGCCAACGGCGTCTCCACCCTGCACGGCGCCGTCAGCCGGCAGATGTTCGCCGGGCTGTGGCCCGGGTTCGACGCCGACGAGGTGCCGATCGCCTCCATCACCAACGGGGTGCACGCCCCCACCTGGGTGGCCCCCGAGGTCTTCCGGCTCGGCGCCCGCCAGATCGGCGCGCAGCGCGCCGAGGACGCCCTGATGATCGGCGAGACCCAGCGCTGGGAACCCGTCGCCGAGATCCCGGACCCGGCCGTGTGGGAACTGCGCCGGGTGCTGCGCGAGCAGCTGGTGGAGGACGTACGGCGCCGGGTGCGTGCCTCCTGGCGGCAGCGCGGCGCCGGCCAGGCCGAGCTGGGCTGGGTCGACGGCGTCCTGGACCCCGACGTCCTGACCATCGGCTTCGCCCGCCGGGTCCCGTCCTACAAGCGGCTCACCCTGATGCTCCGCGACCAGGACCGGCTGATGGACCTGCTGCTGCACCCCGAGCGGCCGGTCCAGATCGTCGTCGCGGGCAAGGCCCACCCGGCGGACGACGGCGGCAAGCGGCTCGTCCAGGAACTGGTGCGCTTCGCCGACGACCCGCGGGTCCGCCACCGCATCGTCTTCCTGCCCGACTACGACATGGGCATGGCCCAGCACCTCTACCCGGGCTGCGACGTCTGGCTCAACAACCCGCTGCGCCCGCTGGAGGCGTGCGGCACGTCAGGGATGAAGGCCGCCCTCAACGGCTGTCTCAACCTGTCCGTGCTCGACGGGTGGTGGGACGAGTGGTTCGACGGCAACAACGGCTGGGCCATTCCGACCGCGGATGGCTTCGCGGACGACGATCCCGACCGCCGGGACGACGTCGAGGCGGCGGCGCTCTACGACCTCGTCGAGAACCAGGTCGCCCCGCGCTTCTACGACCATGACGCGAACGGCCTGCCCGCCCGCTGGATCGAGATGGTCCGGCACACCCTGGTGACCCTGGGACCCAAGGTGCTCGCGGGACGTATGGTGCGCGACTACGTCGGGCAGCTCTACGCCCCGGCCGCCCTCGCGCACCGGGCCATCGCCGGCGACGCCGCCCGGGAACTCGCGGCCTGGAAGGCCCGGGTCCGCGGCGACTGGCACCGGGTCACCGTCGACCATGTGGAGACCGGCTCCGTGGGCGGATCCCCCGAGCTGGGCTCCACCCTGACCCTGCGGGTCCAGGTGACCCTCGGCGACCTCGACACCAGCGACGTCGACGTCCAGGTGCTGTCCGGGCGGGTGGACGACGCCGACCGGATCTCCGACCCGGCGATCGTCTCCCTCAAGCCGTCCTCCCAGCCCGACATCGAGGGGCGCCGGCTGTACGAGGGTCCGCTCACCCTCGACCGGCCCGGGCCCTTCGGCTACACCGTCCGTGTCCTGCCCACCCACCCGCTGCTCGCCGCCCCCGCGGAGCTCGGCCTCATCGCCACTCCCGCCGAATCCGAGGGTATGACGACGGGCATACTCCGCTGACCCGGCACGCATGACAACGCGACGGCCGGTACCAGGGACTCCCTGGTACCGGCCGTCGCGTTCGTCAGTGGTGCCGCTGTGCGGTCAGGCCGCGCGGCGGCCGCCGCCCGCGCCGTCCTCACGACGGGCACGACGGCCCACGGCGCCACCGCGGCCGGCGGCCGTGCGGCTGCCGGCGGCGGGGCGGCCGGGGGTGCCGCCGCGGCCGTTGACCCCGGCCCGGCCGGAGCCCGCCGCTGCGCCCTCGGCGTCGGTACGGGGGCGTCCGCCACGGCCACCACGGGTGCTGCCCGCGCTGCGCGGCGTGCCCGTCGGAGCGGCGGTGGTGCCCGCGCCGGCAGTGGCCGCGCCGGCGGGGCGACGGCCACGGCCGCGCGTCCCGGAGACCTTGTTCGTCTTCGGCCTGGCGGCTTCCTGGGCGGCGGCGTGCACCGGGTCGTGAATGGTGACGGCACTGCCGGACGGCTTGCGGGCACCGGTGACGCGCACCAGCTCGGGGTCGCCGGGGCGGACCCGCGCGGTGTGCGGCTTGATACCGGCCAGCGCCATCAGGCGGGCGTTCTCCCGGCGCTGCGCGGGCAGCACCAGGGTGATGACGGTGCCGGACTCGCCGGCCCGCGCGGTACGGCCGCCACGGTGCAGGTAGTCCTTGTGGTCGCCGGGCGGGTCCACGTTCACGACCATGTCGAGCCCGTCGATGTGGATACCGCGGGCGGCGACGTTGGTGGCGACCAGCGCGGTGGCCTTGCCGGTACGGAACTGGTCCAGGGCACGGTTGCGCTGCGGCTGGGACTTCCCGCCGTGCAGGGCGACGGCGGTGACGCCGGCGGCCAGCAGGTGCTTGGTGAGCCGGTCGGCGCCGCGCTTGGTGTCGACGAACATGATCACGCCACCCTCGCGGGCGGCGATCTCGGCGGTCACGGCGCGCTTGGTGTCGTCGTCCACGTGCAGCACGTGGTGCTCCATGGTCGTCACGGTCGCGGCCGACGGGTCGACCGAGTGCGTGACCGGGCTGTGCAGGAAGCGCTTGACCAGCCGGTCGACGTTCTTGTCCAGGGTGGCGGAGAAGAGCATCCGCTGGCCGTTCGGCTTCACCTGGTCGAGCAGCTTGGTGACCTGGGGCAGGAAGCCCATGTCGGCCATCTGGTCGGCCTCGTCCAGGACGGTGATCTCGACCCGGTCGAGCATGCAGGCCCGGCGGTCGATCAGGTCGGCGAGCCGGCCCGGGGTGGCGACGAGGATCTCGGCGCCGTTGCGCAGCGCGGCGATCTGGCGGGTGATGGACGCACCGCCGACCACCGTCGTCTGGCGCAGCCCGAGCACCTGGGCGTAGGGCGCGAGCGCCTCGGTGACCTGGGTCGCGAGCTCACGCGTCGGCACCAGGACGAGCGCCAGCGGGTGCTTGGCCTCGGCCCGCTGCCCGGCGGTGCGGGTCAGCATCGGGAGCCCGAAGGCGAGGGTCTTGCCGGAGCCGGTACGGCCACGGCCCAGCACATCCCGGCCGGCGAGCGCGTCGGGCATCGTCGCGGCCTGGATCGGGAACGGCTCGGTGACGCCGTTGGCGTTCAGCGCGGTGACCAGCGCGGGAGAGATGGAGAGTTCTGAGAACAACTTCACGGGGGAACCTTCCTCGTGACGGAGACGAGGGAGGACCCTCGGCGCCAGGGGCCGTCCGGCGGATCGCGGACTGCCGCTTCGACGCCTGCGGACCGGCGTCCTGCGGCGCTCATCGGAGCGCCGCACTTGTTTTGTTTGCGCTGCGCGCGAGAGGCCCGCACCGGGCGGTGCGGGCCTCTCGCTACTGGGCGCGATGAGCGCTCAGGGGTGCCTCAGAGAGGGCGGATGTTCTCGGCCTGCGGGCCCTTCTGGCCCTGCGTGACGTCGAACTCGACCTTCTGGCCCTCGAGCAGCTCACGGAAGCCCTGGGTGGCGATGTTCGAGTAGTGGGCGAAGACGTCAGCGCCGCCGCCGTCCTGCTCGATGAAGCCGAAGCCCTTTTCGGAGTTGAACCACTTCACGGTTCCGGTAGCCATGTCTGTCTCCCTAATGGGTGCAGTTAATACAGCACCCGCACTTTACGGATGCCGCGTCGCCGCGATGATCTCCCCACACCGGACATGACGCCGGTAAAACAAATGTGCGCCTGGCCGCAAGGACCGGGCGCACATGGAGTTCATGGGTACCACAACTGCAACGCAGCCCACTGTACCAGAAACGTCGCGGACGATCATCCCGAAAGCGGTCGCGCCGCATGACCTCCGTCACACAGCGCGACCGCCGTTCTCGAGCCGTTCAGTCGGTCCGGAGTGCCCTCAGAGGATCCTCAGGGCGTCCGTTCCGGGTCAGAAGGTGAGCTTCCAGCTGTTGATGTAGCCGCTGTCGACGCTGTACACGTCCTGCACCTTGAGCCGCCACGTGCCGTTCGCGACCTCGCTGGAGGCGTTGACCGTGTAGGTGGCGACCACGTTGGCCGCGGAGTCCGACCCGCTGGAGTTCTTCAGCCGGTAGGTGCTGCCGTCGGGGGCGACCAGGTCGATGACCAGGTCACCGCGGTAGGTGTGGACGATGTTGACGCCCACCTGCAGGGTGCTCGGGGCGTTGCCGGTACGTCCGGTCACCGCGATGTTGGAGTAGACCGCCGCGCCGTGGTCCGGGATCGAGACGTCGGTGGTGTTCTCGAAGACGTTGCCGCCACCACCGGTGGGGCTGATCGTCCAGTTGAACGTGGCCGAGCCGGTGGCGTTGGTGGAGTCCTTCGCCGTGACCGTCACGCTGTTGTTGCCGACCGTGGTCGGCGTGCCGGAGATCAGGCCGCTGGAGGCGTTGATCGACAGGCCGGCCGGCAGGCCGGTGGCCGTGTAGGTCAGCGCGCCGCCGTTGGTGCTGCTGGCCTGGATCTGCAGGCTCGCGGCGGTGTTCACGACGGTGTTCTGGTCGGCCGGCTTGGTGACGGTGACGCCACTGGTCGGCACCCGTGCGCCGACGCCGATGGCGGCCCAGGTGTTGGCGACCGTGTTCCACGTCGCGCTGCCGGATCCGTACAGGTCAGCAGCGGCCTGCAGGCTCTGGGTGCGGGCGGCCGCGTAGTTGGTGGTCGAGGTGAAGCGCTCGCTCAGCGCCTTGTACCAGACCTTCGAGGCGGCGTCCCGGCCGATGCCGGGGACCGGCAGGCTGTCGGCGGTCGGGCTGTTGTACGTGACGCCGTTGATGACCTTCGTTCCGCTGCCCTCGGAGAGCAGGTAGAAGAAGTGGTTCGCCGGGCCGGACGAGTAGTGCACGTCCAGGTTGCCGATGCCGGAGTACCAGTTGTCGGGCGACGTCCCGTCGCGCGAGGGCTTGTCCTGGTAGCGCAGCGGGGTGCCGTTGCCGTTGATGTTGATCTTCTCGCCGATGAGGTAGTCGCCGACGTCGCTGGCGTTGTTGGCGTAGAACTCGACCGAGGTGCCGAAGATGTCGGACGTCGCCTCGTTGAGGCCGCCGGACTCACCGCTGTAGTTGAGACCCGCGGTGGCGGCAGTGACGCCGTGGCTCATCTCGTGGCCCGCGACGTCGAGCGAGGTCAGCGGGTCGGCGTTGCCGCTGCCGTCGCCGTACGTCATGCAGAAGCAGCCGTCGTCCCAGAAGGCGTTGACGTAGGCGTTGCCGTAGTGCGTGCGGGAGTACGCGCCGACACCGTCGTTGCGTATGCCGTTGCGGCCCATCACGTTCTTGTAGAAGTCCCAGGTCTCCTGGGCGCCGTAGGCCGCGTCGACGCCCGCGGTCTCGGCATTGGACGTGGTGCCGTTGCCCCACGTGTCCGAGGACTTCGTGAAGAGGGTACCGGTGCCCGACGTGCCGTGGTTGAGGTTGTAGGTCTTGTGCCCGCCACGGGTGTTGTCGGTCATGCTGTACGTCGAGCCGGACAGCGTGGTGCCGAAGGTGACCTGGCCGCTGTACTGGCTGTTGCCGACGCCGGTCTCGATGCCCTGGTACTCGAAGAGCCGGGAACCGGTCTTGGCGTCGGTGATCACGTGCAGCTGGTTCGGGGTGCCGTCGTCCTGCAGTCCGCCGACGACGGACTCCCAGGCCAGTGTCGGCACGCCGGTGGCCGCCCAGACGACCTTGCGCGGGGAGCCGGCCAGGGCCGGGCTCTTCGCGCCGTCCGCCTTGGCCCGGCTGATCGCGAAGGACTTCGCGGAGTCGGCGGTCGTGGTGGCCGTGGTGCTCGACACCGCGATCTCGGCGTTGGTCGCCCGGTTGACGCTCGTGGTGGCGCCGGCCGGCGTGCTCGCCACGACCAGGTCGCCGCCCAGGACGGGCAGGCCGTCGTAGGTGCGCTGGTAGCGGGTGTGCACGGTGCCGTCGGCGTCCCGCAGAACGCTGGTCGGGATGAGCCGCTCCTTGGCGCCGAGCCGCAGTTCGCCCGCGGTGCGGGCGACATTGGCGTTGGCGTCGGCCAGCAGCGTCGCGCGCTGGGTGGCCGAGAGGGCGGCCGGCAGGGCGCCGGAACGGGGCTGAACGTGGGAAGCGCTCTGTGCGTCGGTGCCGGCCGCGGCGGTGCCCGAGGGCAGCGCTACGGCTAGCAGTGCGGCGGTGGCGGCGAGTGCGCCTGCCGCGACTGCCTTGCGGGGGGATCGTCTCACTACGGAACTCCTTCTGCGGCGGCCGCGGGGTCGGGCCGTGAACAGACGGGCAGGTGGGGTTGTGTGCTGCCCGGGTAGAGCGACGTGCGGGTGGGACGTGCGTGACCGCTGCTGCTGCACAGACCCGTGGTGCTGTTGGGGGAGTGCTGTACGGCGGCTGCGGGAAGAGTGCCACTGTTTACCGGTACATGTCATTGGGGTGGCGAAAACTTGGCCGATTTCCGTCCGTTGACCGATGCGCGGCGCCCGTTATACGGACGCCGCTGCGTCGAATCGCGGACCGGTCCGGTCGCGGCCAGGTCAGCGGGCCGGTACCGGGCCGCCCCGGTCAGACCAGGCTGTCCCGCCAGGCCTCGTGCAGATCCGCGAACCGGCCATGGTCCGCGATCAGTTCGGCGGGGGCCCCGTCCTCGACGATCCGGCCACCCTCCATGACCAGCACCCGGTCGGCGATCTCCACCGTCGAGAGCCGGTGCGCGATGATCACCGCGGTCCGGCCGCGCAGCACCGTGTCCATCGCGTGCTGCACCGCTCGTTCACCCGGCACGTCCAGCGAGGACGTCGCCTCGTCCAGGATGAGGACGGCGGGATCGGCGAGCAGCGCCCGCGCGAAGGCCACCAACTGCCGCTGGCCGGCGGAGATCCGGCCGCCGCGCTTGCGGACGTCCGTGTCGTAGCCGTCCGGCAGCGCGGAGATGAAGTCATGTGCTCCGATCGCTTTCGCGGCCCGCTCGACCTCCTCGCGTCCGGCATCGGGTCTGCCGATCGCGATGTTCTCAGCGACCGTCCCGGAGAACAAGAAGGCCTCCTGGGTCACCATCACGACTCCGCGTCGCAGCTCCGGAAGCGCGAGTTCCCGCAACGGGACGCCGTCCAGCGTGATCCGGCCGTCCGTCGGGTCGTAGAAGCGGGCCAGCAGCTTGGCGAGGGTGGACTTGCCGGCGCCGGTCGCCCCGACCACCGCCACCGTCTGCCCGGCCGGAATCCGCAGATCGAAGACCGGGAGGATCTCGCCGCCGGTGCGGTACGCGAAGCGCACGCCGTCGAAGAGCACCTCGCGGCCCGGCAGCTCGCCGCCGCGGCCGGGCAGCTCGCGGGGTTCCTCGGGTTCGGGCACCGAGGGGCGCTGCGCCAGCAGGCCGGCGATCTTCTCCAGCGACGCGGCGGCCGACTGGTACGAGTTGAGGAACATCCCGAGCCGGTCGATGGGGTCGTACAGCCGCCGCAGGTACAGCACGAACGCCGCCAGCACCCCCAGCGCCAGACCGCCGCCCGCCACCCGGTACGCGCCCCACACCACGATTCCGGAGATCGCCGCGTTGGCCATCAGCCGGGATCCGACGACATAGCGCGCCATCTCCAGGATCGCGTCCCCGTTGATCCGCTCATGGGTGCCGTTGAGCTCGGCGAAGTCCGCCTCGTTCGGCTTCTCGCGGCGGAACGCCTGGACCGGCCGGATGCCGTTCATCGTCTCGGTGAACTTCACGATCACCGCGGCGATGGCCGTGGACCGCTTGCGGTAGACGACCATCGAGCGCTTCTGGAAGGACCGGATCATCAGATACAGCGGGGCGCAGGAGAACAGCGCCGCCAGTCCCAGCTTCCAGTCCAGCCAGAGCAGGATCACCGAGATGTAGACCGACGACAGGACGACGCCGAGCAGCTCCTCCATGCCCTCGGTCAGCAGCTCGCGCAGCGATTCGACGTCCGAGGTGGCGCGCGCGATCAGCCGGCCCGAGGTGTAGCGCTCGTGGAAGTCCAGGCTGAGCGCCTGCGCGTGCCGGAAGATCCGGCCGCGCAGATCGATCAGCACATCCTGGCTCACCCGGGCCGCGACCCGGATGAACGCCCGTTGCAGCAGCCCGGAGGCCAGCGCGCAGCCCAGGTAGACGCAGGCGAGCAGGATCAGCGGGCCGTGCCGGCCGTCGCGCAGCGCCGGGATCGCCCGGTCGATGGCGTACGCCACCAGCAGCGGCCCGGCCTGCACGGCGGCCTGCTGCACCAGCAGCAGCACCGTCGCCACCCAGACCCGGCGGGTGTGCGGCGTCAGCAGCGACTTCAGCAGGGTGAGCTGCGCGCCCTTGGGGGAGGGGAGCACATCCTTCGTGAACGGGTCGTCCGGGGCCGGCGGCCGGATCGGGTCGTCCACGGCGCCGGCCGGCTCCTCCCCGGAACCGGCCTGCCCGGTCTGTTCGGCCACGGAGGTCATCGGGCCACGCTCCTCTCGCTGTCGCCGGACATCAGATGGCGGTACTCCGCGCTGTCGGTCAGCAGTTCGTGATGGGTGCCGACGGCGGTGATGCGGCCCTCGGACATCAGGGCGACGCGGTCGGCGAGCATGACCGTGGACGGCCGGTGCGCCACGACGAGCGCGGTGGTCTCCGCCAGGACCTCGCGCAGCGCGGCCTCGACGAGCGCCTCGGTGTGCACGTCCAGCGCGGACAGCGGGTCGTCCAGCACCAGGAAGGCCGGACTGCCGACGACGGCACGGGCCAGCGCGAGCCGCTGCCGCTGGCCGCCCGACAGGCTCAGCCCCTGCTCGCCGACCTGGGTGTCCAGACCGTGCGGCAGCCGGGCGACGAAGTCGCACTGGGCCGTCTCCAGCGCCCGCAGGACGGCGGCCTCGTCGGCGCCGCCCGGCCCCGCGCCCATCGCCACGTTCTCCCGCACGGTCGCGGAGAACAGCGTCGGCTCCTCGAAGGCGACCGCGACCAGTTCGCGCAGCCGCTCCCGGGACAGCGAGGCGATGTCGGCGCCGTCGAGCGTGATCCGGCCACCGGTGGCGTCGTGCAGCCGGGGGATCAGCGCGGTGAGCGTGGTCTTGCCGCAGCCGGTGGCGCCGACCAGCGCCATCGTCTCGCCGGGGCGGATGTGCAGATCGATGCCGTGCAGCAGGTCGGGGGTGTTCTCCGGCGCGTCCGGGTAACGGAAGCGGACGTCCTCGAACCGCACCCCGTCCAGGGCCCCGGCGGGCTCGGCGCCGAGGCCGGCGGCGTCGGCCTCCGCGGCGTCGATCGCCTCGAAGAACCGGTCGGCCGCCGTCGCCGACTCGTTGCTGATCGCCAGCAGGAAGCCGAGCGACTCCACCGGCCAGCGCAGCGCGAGCGCGGTGGTCAGGAACGCGACGAGGGTGCCGGCCGAGAGCTCGCCGTCGGACACCTGCATGATCCCGAGGATCAGCGCCGCGCCGATGGCGACCTCGGGCAGCGTCATGATCAGCGCCCAGATGTCCGCCAGCAACGTCGCCTTGTGCAGTTCGGTACTTCGCAGCCCGTGCGCCTTCGCCCGGAACGCCTCGGTCTGGCTGCGGTGCCGGCCGAACGCCTTGATGATCCGCACGCCGAGCACCGACTCCTCGACCACCGTGGCCAGGTCGCCGGCCTGGTCCTGCGCGGAGCGGGCGGCCAGCGAGTACCGGGCCTCGAACACCGAGCAGAGGATCACCAGCGGGACGATCGGCAGCAGCAGGACCAGCCCGAGCGTCCAGGCCTGGGAGAACAGGATCGCGAAGCCCAGCACGATCGCGGCGCCGTTCACCACCAGGAACACCAGCGGGAACGCCAGGAACATCCGCAGGATCTGCAGGTCCATCGTGGCGCGCGACAGCAACTGCCCGGAGGCCCAGCGGTCGTGGAAGGCGACGGGCAGCCGCTGCAGATGCCCGTACAGGGCGGAGCGCATCGACGCCTCGACGCTCGCCAGCGGCCGCGCCACCAGCCAGCGCCGCAGCCCGAACAGCCCGGCCTCCAGCAGGCCGAGGAGCAGCAACACGCCGCCGCCGAGCCACACCCCGGACGGGTCGTGGTCCGCGACCGGGCCGTCCACCATCCATTTCAGGACGAGCGGGATCAGCAGCGCCATGCTCGACGCGAGGACGGCCGCCACCGCGGAGCCGGCCAACCGGCCGCGGATGGGGCGTACATACGGCCACAGCCGCAGCAGGGAGCGGACGGCGGATCGGGGTCCGGGGGGCGCGGGGTCAGAAGTCGCTTCAGGCATCGATTCGACGATACGGGCGACCACCGACAGCGCTCATCCGGTTTTTCCGGCCGGTTGTGCCACCCGCCGCAGATTGCGGATCGCCGGCACCGACAACAGCGACACACAGACCACCAGGGACACCACGCTGCCCGCCAGCAGCACATGGCGCGCGCCGAACGCGGACGACGCCGGCCCGGACAGCGCCTGGCCCACCGGCAGCATCGCGACCGACCCGGCGACCTCGTAGGCGTGGATCCGGTTCAGGATCTCGCCGGGCACCTGGGTCTGCACGCTGGTCGCCCAGTTCACGCCCCAGTACGCCCAGGCGGAACCGGCGACGAAGATGCAGCCGCAGATGGCCGGTACCGGCAGGTGCAGACCGACGGACGCCGGGTACAGCGCGCTGCCGAAGAGGGCGGTGGCTCCCGCCCGCAGCGGGAAGTGCGACCGGAACCGCATCGCGAGCAGCGCACCGAGCGCGGTGCCCGCGCCCAGGCAGGAGTTGACCAGGCCGTACGCCTTCGGGCCGTGCGCCGGCAGGATCTCACCGGCCGTGAGCGGCGTCACCGGGCCCATCACCGTCACCATGAAGACCATCCAGATCACGATGACCGTCCACATCCAGGTGCGGCCCCGGAACTCCCGCCACCCCTCGACGAGATCGGCCCGGAAGGTACTGGTCTTCGGCCCGGTGGTCTCATGGGCGACCGGCGGCAGCCGGAGCAGGAACACACAGACCGCGCTCACCCCGAAGGTGACCGCGTCCACCGCGATCACGCCGCCCGCCGACGCGAACGCCACCAGCAGCCCGGCGACCGCGGGACCGGCCAGCGCCATCATCGACTCGGCGGTCCGCACCACCCCGTTGGCACCCTGCACATCGGTGGCGACCCGCGGCACCGTACTGGCCACGCCGGGCTGGAACATCGCCGCGGCGACCCCGTTGACGGCGGTGATCGCGCACACCTGCCACAGCACCACGTGGTCGGCGAAGAACAGACCGGCCAGCAGCGCCATCATGCCGAGCCGTACGAGGTCGGCGCCGATCATCAGCAGCCGGGCGTTGAACCGGTCCGCGATCACGCCGCCGAATATCACCAGCCCGGCGAAGCACCCCATGTACGACGCCATCACCAGCCCGATGGCACCGGCCCCGTACCCGTACTGCAGCAGCCCGGCGGCCATCGCCACCGGCAGCATGGAGTCGCCGAGCATGGCGACCGAGCGCGCGGTGAAGTACAGCCGGAAGTTGGCCGACCACAGCCCCGGGCCCTTCGCGGGCGCTGTGACGGACCCCGCCGCCGGCCCGGTCGGCGGATCGATGAGGAGAGGGTTCTCGCAGGGCTGTGGCGCGGAGGAGGTCACAGGGATCGAGTGTGGACTGGACCAATTCTCCGTGTCCAGGGGTTTCAGTGGCTGGACGTCCGTGGGGCCGGAGTGGTGGTGGCCGGGAGGGCGCGCAGCAGCAGGAGGGAGCGCCCCGGCACCGTCACCGAGCCGCCCGCCGGGTATCCGGTGCCCGGTGGCCGGGACTGGTCCTCGGCGGTGGTGTCGAGGAGGAGTTCGTAGGAGTCGGCCCAGGGGTGGCCGGGGAGGGCGAAGCGGGCGGGGCGGTGCGAGGCGTGGGCGATGATCAGGAAGCTGTCGTCGGTGATGGGGACGCCCTGGGCGTCGCGCTGCGGGATGTCGTCGCCGGAGAGGTACATGCCGATGGTGTGCGACGAGGCGAACCAGTCGTCGTCGGTCATCTCCTGGCCCCCGGCGGTGAACCAGGTGAGGTCGGGCAGCCCGCCGGGGGTCTGGGAGCGGCCGGAGAAGAACGCGCGGCGGCGCAGCACCGGGTGGGCGCGGCGCAGTGCGATGACACGCGCGGCCAGCGTGCTGAGCCCCCGCCAGTCGGGGTCGTCCAGCAGCGACCAGTCGATCCAGCTGATCTCGTTGTCCTGGCAGTACGCGTTGTTGTTGCCGCCCTGGGTGCGGCCCATCTCGTCACCGGCCACCAGCATGGGGACGCCGGTGGACAGCAGCAGCGTCGAGAGCAGGTTGCGCAGCTGCCGGCGGCGCAGGGTGTTGATCCCGGGGTCGGTGGTCGCGCCCTCGGCGCCGCAGTTCCAGGAGCGGTTGTCGTGGGTGCCGTCGTTGTTGTTCTCGCCGTTGGCCTCGTTGTGCTTGGACTCGTAGGAGACCAGGTCGCGCAGGGTGAAGCCGTCGTGCGCGGTGATGAAGTTGACCGAGGCGTACGGCCGCCGGCCGCCCCAGGCGTACAGGTCGCTGGAGCCGGAGAGCCGGTAGCCGAGGTCGCGTACGTCGTGCTGGGCGCCGCGCCAGAAGTCGCGCACCGCGTCCCGGTAGCGGTCGTTCCATTCCGTCCACAGCGGGGGGAACGCGCCGACCTGGTAGCCGCCCATCCCGACGTCCCACGGCTCGGCGATCAGTTTCACCCGCCGCAGGACCGGGTCCTGGGCGATGACGGCGAGGAACGGCGAGAGCATGTCGACGTCGTGCATCGAGCGGGCGAGCGCAGCGGCGAGGTCGAAGCGGAAGCCGTCGACGCCCATCTCCGTCACCCAGTAGCGCAGCGAGTCGGTGATGAGCCGCAGGACGTGCGGCTGCACGACGTGCAGGGTGTTGCCGCAGCCGGTGTAGTCGGCGTAGCGGCGCGGGTCGTCCTGCAGCCGGTAGTAGCCGCGGTTGTCGATCCCGCGCAGCGAGAGCGTCGGGCCCAGCTCACCGCCCTCGGCGGTGTGGTTGTAGACGACGTCCAGGATGACCTCGATACCGGCGGCGTGCAGGGCGCGCACCATCCGCTTGAACTCGCCGACCTGCTCACCGCGGGTGCCGCCGGCCGCGTAGCCGGAGTGCGGCGCGAAGTAGCCGATGGAGTTGTAGCCCCAGTAGTTCTTCAGCCCGGCCCGCTCCAGGTGCTCCTCATGGGCGAACTGGTGGACGGGCAGCAGCTCGACGGCGGTGACGCCCAGCCCGGTGAGGTGCTCGATCGCGGCCGGGTGCGCCAGCCCCGCGTAGGTGCCGCGCAGCTCCTCCGGTATGCCGGGATGGCGCTTGGTGAAGCCCTTGACGTGCAGTTCGTAGATGACGGAGTCGGACCACGGCGTCTTGGGACGGTGGTCGTCGGACCAGTCGTCGTCATCGTGGACGACGACGCCCTTGGGCACGAGCGGGGCCGAGTCCCGGTTGTCGCGGACGGTGTCGGCGATCTGCCGCTCCGGCCAGTCACGGACGTGCGCGTAGACCTCGGAGGGCAGCGTGAAGTCGCCGTCCACCGCGCGGGCGTACGGGTCCAGCAGCAGCTTGGCGGGATTCCAGCGGGCGCCGGTCCACGGGTCCCAGCGGCCGCTGACCCGGTAGCCGTAGCGCTGGCCGGGCAGCACGCCGGGCACGAAGCCGTGCCAGATCTCGTGCGTCAGCTCGGTGAGCGGCGCCCGGGTCTCGGTGCCGTCCGCCTCGAAGAGGCACAGCTCCACGGATTCGGCGCCGCCCGCCCACAGCGCGAAGTTGGTGCCCGGCCGGCCGTCGGGGCCGGTGCGGAAGCGCGCGCCGAGCGGTTCGGAACTGCCGGGCCAGACCGTACGGGGCGCGCTCCCGGGCTCGGGGCCGCCTGCCGCCCCGGGGTCCGGGGTCGTCCCCGGAGCCTGCTCCTGAGCGGGCCCGGGGACGGCCGGCGGAGGGCTCGTCCGCAGGCCGTTCGGCCGGGGGACCGCCTCAACGGCCTCCATGGCCTCGTGCTCGCGTGTCTCTGACACGTGCTCGCCTCCCGCGGCTCGACAGGATCCAGCCGTACGCGACCGCGGCCACGGTACGGCGGAACCCCACGCGTCCCACTAAAGCCCTGGCCGGGCGCGGCCCTTCCCGGCGTCCCGTGCCGGGTCGGTGCCGTCTCCTCCTACCATTCCTTCCCCTCCGGACGCGTGCAGTCACCCGTGTGATCGGTGTCGTCCCTGTTGCCCTGCTGTTCCCGTACACATGGGCGGTGACACGTTTCCCCGGGGGTGCCGCTCTCGTTGACCCTGCGTGACGAATGTGGTGAGGCGCGCCCTGCGCGCCGGGGCGGGACTGGTAGGAGCGGTAGTACTCGGCGGGCTCCTCGCCGGATGCGGGGCGGGAGGCGGTGGCGACGTCGGCAGCAGGAGCGACGACGCCGCCCCGAGGGACGTCGTCCCGCAGGTGTCGGAAGCGGTCATCAGCATCACGCCGGACGACGCGGCGCACGATGTGCTGCCCGACGGGCAGCTGCGGGTCGGAGTGGAGAAGGGCGAGTTGACGCAGGTCAAGGTGGCCGACGCCGAGGGCGTACCGGTCCCCGGCACCCTCGCCGCGGACCACAGCGGCTGGCTGCCCACGGGCAAGCTGGCGCTCTCCACCCAGTACACGGTGGACGCCTACGCGGTGGACGGCCAGGGCCGCCGGGCCGCCAAGCACGCCGTGTTCACGACGCTGGTGCCCAAGCACAAGTTCATCGGCTTCTACACACCCGAGGCCGGATCCACCGTCGGTACCGGCATGATCATCACCATCAACTTCAACCGGCCGGTCACCGACCGTGCGGCGGTCGAGCGGGCGATCACCGTCCACGCGAAGCCCGCGGTGGACGTGGCCCCGCACTGGTTCGGCAGCCGGCGCCTCGACCTGCGCCCCAGGAAGCACTGGCGGGCCGGCACCGAGGTGACCATGTCGCTGCGGCTCAAGGATGTCGAGGGCGCCGACGGCATGTACGGCACCCAGTCCAAGGACGTCCGGTTCACCATCGGCCGCGACCAGACCAGCACCGTCGACGCGGACGCGCACACCATGACCGTGCGGCGCGAGGGCCAGTTGTTCAAGACGCTGCCGATCTCGGCCGGCAGCCCGGGGCACCCCACGTACCAGGGCACGATGGTGATCGCCGAGAAGTTCGCCCTCACCCGGATGAACGGCCAGACGGTCGGTTTCGGTGGGGAGTACGACATTCCGGATGTTCCGCACGCCATGCGCCTCACCCGCTCCGGGACGTTCCTGCACGGCAACTACTGGGCCGCGCCCGGGACCTTCGGCGTCACCAACACCAGCCACGGCTGTGTCGGGCTCGCCGATGTGAAGGGCGGCCGCTCGACGACGCCGGCGGGCTGGCTCTTCGAGCACTCGCTCGTCGGCGACACCGTCGAGGTGATCAACTCCCACGACCGCACGGTCGCGGCGGACAACGGCATGGGCGGCTGGAACCTCAGCTGGCAGGAGTGGCGCGCGGGTTCCGCCGCGTCCCTCGACTCCGCCGCGTCCCCGGAATCCGGCTCCAACCCCTGACGCGGCGCTCCCCGCGGTCCCTTCCGGGCCCGGTCCGCCCCCGGTCGACCACCGGGTGGGGGCCGGGCCCGGAGTCCGTTCCGGAAGCGGTTCCGGGGCCGGATCCTGCCTCGTGGCGCGTTCACAGCCGACTGGGACGGAATGGTGACATTCCCGTGTCACCGGGCCTACCTTGCGTGTGATTATCTGTCGTTTGCGTGAGCGGTATTACGCGCAGAAGCCCCAGCGGCTCTGCAGCGGCCACGCACCGGGGGGTCAGGGTCGGATCGGCCGGGCAGAATCGCTACCAGGGGTGCCGTAGCTGGGCATTCCGGACGCGTGGGCGGGCGGCCGTGTGAGGGGAGCAGAAAGTTGAAGCCGATACAGGCGGCGCCGGGCGCCAGGCAGACGTTGCTGGCACTGGCGCTGGGGGCGCTGCTGTTGATGACCACCGCATGCGGTGGCGGCGGCACGAACACCGGCAGCACCGGCGGTGCCGGTGGTAACAAGCCGGCCGGTGCGCAGGCCGGCACGAGCGCCGACACCAAGGCCTCGGCGGCGGTGGTCACCATCACGCCGAAGGACGGCGCGAACAACGTGGCCACCAGTGGCGCGTTGAAGGTGACGGCCGCGAGCGGCAAGCTCACCTCGGTCATCGTCAAGGACGACAAGGGCACGTCGGTCAAGGGCGAGACAGCCGCGGACGGTGCCAGCTGGGCGCCGGACGAGCACCTGGGCACCTCCACCAAGTACACGGTGGACGCGATCGCCAAGGACGCCGACGGCCGTGAGTCCGCCAAGCACGCGGTGTTCACCACGATCACGCCGAAGGATTCCTTCGTCGGCTTCTACACGCCGGAGGACGGCCAGACCGTCGGCGTCGGCATGGAGGTCTCGCTCAACTTCAACCGGGCGATCACCAACAAGAAGGCCGTCGAGGCGGCCGTCCAGGTCACCGCTTCTCCGTCCGTCCCCGTCAAGGGCCACTGGTACGGCAACCAGCGTCTGGACCTGCGCCCCGAGCAGTACTGGGCGGCGGGCACCAAGGTGACGCTGAGCCTGCGGCTGGACGGCGTCGAAGGCGCCCCCGGCGTCTATGGCAAGCAGTCCAAGGACGTGAAGTTCGCCATCGGCCGCAGCCAGGTCAGCGTGGTCGACGCCGCGAAGCACACCATGACGGTCAGCCGTAACGGCTCGGTGATCCGCACCATTCCGATCAGCTCGGGCGCCCCGGCGCACACCACGTACAACGGCAAGATGGTGATGACCGAGAAGTACGACGTGACCCGGATGAACGGCGACACGGTCGGCTTCGGCGGCGAGTACGACATCAAGGACGTACCGCACGCCATCCGCCTGACCAACTCGGGCACCTTCATCCACGGCAACTACTGGGCGGCCAAGTCGATCTTCGGCAACTCCAACACCAGCCACGGCTGTGTGGGGCTGTCCGACACCCGCGGTGCCGGTGACCCGTCCACCCCGGCCGCCTGGTTCTACAACCAGTCGATCGTGGGCGACGTCGTCCAGGTGATCAACTCCAAGGACAAGACGGTGCAGTGGTACAACGGCCTCAACGGCTGGAACCTCTCCTGGAGCGAGTGGACCAGCTGACCCGCTGACCAGTCGATGTGACCTCCGTCGCCGGGCGGGCCTGTTCTTCGGGCCCGCCCGGCGAAGTAGTCTCCGGACCATGACTGTGAGCCTCGAAGTCGCCGAAGGCGTCGGCACGATCCGCATCGACCGCCCGCCGATGAACGCACTGGACATCGCCACCCAGGACCGGCTGAAGGTGGTCGCGGAGGAGGCGGGGCGGCGCGACGACGTACGCGCCGTGATCGTCTGGGGCGGGGAGAAGGTGTTCGCCGCCGGCGCGGACATCAAGGAGATGCAGGCCATGTCCTACGAGGGCATGGTCGACCGCTCGCGCGCCCTCCAGGAGTCGTTCACCGCGGTCGCCCGCATCCCCAAGCCGGTGGTCGCCGCGATCACCGGCTACGCGCTGGGCGGCGGCTGCGAACTGGCGCTCTGCGCCGACATCCGCGTCGCGGCGGAGAACGCCAAGCTGGGCCAGCCGGAGATTCTGCTCGGTCTGATCCCGGGCGCCGGCGGCACCCAGCGGCTGAGCCGCCTGGTGGGTCCCTCCCGGGCCAAGGACCTGATCTTCACCGGCCGGATGGTGAAGGCCGAGGAGGCGCTGGCCATCGGCCTGGTCGACAAGGTCGTGCCCGCCGAGCAGGTCTACGCCGAGGCGCGCGCCTGGGCGGAACGCCTCGCCCGCGGCCCGGCGTACGCGCTGCGCGCGGCCAAGGAAGCGATCGACGGCGGTCTGGAGACCGACCTGGAGACCGGGCTGACCATCGAACGCACCCTGTTCGCCGGTCTGTTCGCGACGGCCGACCGCGAGACGGGCATGCGCAGCTTCGTCGAGGACGGACCGGGCAAGGCGAAGTTCCGTTAGTCCTGTCGTGCCGACGGGTCGGCCGAGGGTCCGCCGTGGACCCTCGGCCGGCCCATCACCCCTCTTTCGAGGGCCTGTTGACGTTGGGCCGACCGGGTGGGCCGACCTTAACGCAGTCTTAAGCGAACCTTAAAGAATCCCTGCCCTCAGTAGCCTGTAGCTGATCGTCAACGACTCATCACTGCAGGTCATCACGGCTTCTCGAGGGCGATCATTGTCCATGGCATATGCCTGAACACGCTTATGGAACCCCTCATTCCGGTCGGCCAATTCCCCCGGATCCACCCCGAACCGCCTCCTGTGCGGCCATGATGAACGCATGGCGGGCCGGGGAGCATCCGAGCAACCGCAGCGGGTGAGCATCGCCGCTGCGGCGTGGCCGTCGGCGGCCGCCGACGAGGCCGCTGCCAAAGCCCTCGATCTGGTCGGGGATCCGTCGGTGGAAGAGGTCCGGCTGACCTCGCGCCCCGAATCCGCCTCGACCGCGCGCCGGCTCTCCGTCTCGGTGCTGCGCCGGTGGTCGCTTCCGCAGCTCTCCGACACCGTCGAGTTACTGGTCTCGGAACTCGTCGGCAACGCCGTCCGGCACACCGGCGCCCGCACCTTCGGGATCCGGATGCTGCACCGCCGCGGCTGGATCCGCGTCGAGGTCCGCGATCCCTCGCGGGCGCTGCCCTGTCTGCTGCCGGTCCGCGAGCTCGACATCAGCGGCCGCGGCCTCTTCCTCGTCGACAAGCTCTCCGACCGCTGGGGCGTCGACCTCCAGCCACGCGGCAAGACGACGTGGTTCGAACTGCGCGTCCTGGACCGCTGAGCGCCCGTTCTCCGCCACAACGCGAAGAAGCCCTCCGGTGTCGCAGTGCGACACAGGGAGGGCCTCTTCGTACCGCCGCGGAGCAAGGGGGGTGTGGTCCGCGGCGCCTTGGGAACGGCTCAGCCCGGGTCAGTGGGGGCCGTTGGCACCGACTCTGACACAGGGGGTACGGAGCAGGCAAACCCACATATCGGACATTAGCTAATATTCTTCATCAATCACTTGCGTATAAGGGAGTGAACTGCGCCACTTGCCTTGTAAATAGCGGATAAGCAGTGTATCGATCTTGCATTCGAACGATTCGCTATGCAGTGGAGCGTATGGGCCGCGCGCCCATCAAGGGAGCCGCCGCCGCGCGCAGCTCGTCGCTCAGCGGGCTGGGGCGCAGGGTGGCCGGGTCCAGCTTGACCTGGGCGCGGCGTCCCGACGCGTGCACCACCTGGTGGTCGGCGGACAGCACGTGGAAGCCGTAGACGATGCTGGTGCGGCCCAGGTGCTCGATCCAGATGTGCACGGCCCCGTCGCCCGCGCCCAGGATCGGCGCCAGGTACTCGATGCGGAACTCGCGCACCGCGAGGAAGGTGTCGTCGTACTCGGTGCGGTCGGCGGTGTACGACCAGCCCCGGTCGACCCAGTAGGCGGTGATCGCGCGCTCGACGAACAGGGCGTAGCGGGCGTTGTGGACCATTCCCAGGGCGTCGAGATCGTCGAAGTGGATCTGGACGGGGAAGATCTGTGCGGCCGGTGCCTCTTGGGTGGCCGGTGGCTGGGCGGTGGTCGTCATGTCTCAGCTCTCCGGGAGGATCGAAGGGTCGGTGCAGCAGGATCTGAGCCGTTCCAGGACGGCCCGGTGCGCCTGGGCGAGGACGGTGGCCCGGTCCATGAGCCGGGAGCGGGTGACGACGGCCTCGCCGAGCGCGTCGATCTCGAACGTCAGCTGCGCGGCGTCCACGTCCGCCCGCAGCTCGCCGAGGGCGATCGCCTCCTCGACGAGGTCCTGGATGTGCCGCACCCAGTCGACGATCGACTGCGCGACGCGGTCGCGCACCGCGCCCGGCCGGTCGTCGAACTCCGTCTGCACCGCGGCGAAGAAGCAGCCGCCGGGCAGTACGTCCTCGGCGTAGAAGGCCAGCCGTGCCTCGTGCAGCGCGAGCAGCCGCCGCACGCCGGCCGGCGCGTCCTGCGCCGGCCGCATCACGAGCGCGCCCCACTGCTTGCGGGCCCGGTCGATCACGTCGAGCTGGAGCTGCTCCTTGTCCCGCCAGTGTGTGAACAGTCCGGACTTGCTCACCCCGAGCGCTCCGGACAGCCGTGCCAGCGAGAGTCCGTCCAGTCCGTCCACCGAGGCGAGCGCCACGGCCGTGTCCAGCACGGCTTGCCGCGTGCGCTCTCCGCGTACGCGTCTGCCGTCGGGCCGCTCGCTGTCTGCCATGGCCTCACCGTAACAGAAAGACGACCGACCGGTCGCACTTATTGTTGGGCCCGGAAACCCCGATAATCTGAGCCCGACCATCAGGCACAGAGAAGGGGCGGGTCACGTGGCGGACATCGAGGCAGCGAAGAGGGCATTCGACCGGTATGACCTCGACAAGGACGGTCAGATCACCGCGGCCGAGTACAAGAAGGTCATGGCCGAGCTCGGGGACTTCCACACCACCGAGTCGGTCGCCCAGGCCGTGATCAACGCCGACGACACCGACGGTGACGGGCAGCTCTCGTGGGACGAGTTCTGGGCCAAGCTGCAGGGCTGACGCACAGAAGTGGGGCCCGGCACCATGACCGGTGCCGGGCCCCACTCGTTCCTGTTCCTGCCGCGAGGGCGGGTCTCGCTCAGACGATGTCGTAGAAGCCTTCACCGTCCATGTACCGCGCCGACAGGATGTTGTGCATGACGACGCTCTCGGTCTCGTGCACGAGGTACACGCGCATCGGGTACGTCCAGTCGTCGATCGAGCGGTGGATCTCGTCGCCGGGGTGCACGTTCAGCGTGATGTCGTGGAAGCTCTCCAGCCCGCGGAGCTCGGCCATCTTCGGATAGCCGACGAGCTTGCCGGCCGCCGGCGAGACCATGTTGACGATCCCGGCGTGCCGGGCGAGTTCATATCCGGCTTCCCAGCGCTCCAGGAAGCGCTCGGGGTCGACGTACGCGTCCACGGTCCAGTCCAGCTGGCTCTCGCCGATCGCGCCCTTGGCCGGCACATGCACGTCCGCACCGCAGATCCGGGCGGCGCTCTCGACCAGCCGCGGGCCCTGCGGCGTCAGCTTGAGCTCGGTGTGCGCGGGACCGTTGCGCACCCCCAGGGCGTCCAGGACCAGGCAGTTGTACTCGACCAGCGCGTCCTGCTCCACGCCATGACGGGGCATCAGCTGGGCGCCGGCCGCCATGTCGTGCACCCCGTTGGCGCCGAGGTGGTGCATCTTCCAGATGTCCGTGACGTGGTGCTTCCCGTCCAGGCTCACGGTGTTCACGATGTACTCGCTGCCGACCAGGTACTCCTGCGCCAGCACCGCGTGGTTGTGCAGCTCCAGCGCGCTCTCGGAGCCGAGCAGCGCCTCGAACGCGGCGCGCACCTGGTCCGCGTCGTCGCAGAAGAAGATGCCGTCGCTTCCCGCGCTCTTCAACGGCTTCAGCACGACCCGGCCTTCGGCCTCGCTGTGCCAGGCGAGCAGCGTGTCGAGGTCGGTGGCCAGGATCTGGCCGGTGCCCGGCACCCCGGCCTCCTTGACCGTCTCCATCATGCGGAACTTGTCCCGGCGGGACGGGCTCAGCGCCGTGCCGTTCGTCCGCAGGCCGAGCGCCTCGCTGAGCACGTCCGCGACCTCGACCCCGCTCTCGATGCCCGCCAGCAGACTGACCGGCGCGTGCGCGGCGAGGGCCGCGACCGTCGCGGCGACATCCCCCGCGTGCACGATGTTGGCGGTGAAGTCCGAGGCCCGGAAGCTCTTCTCGTACACCATCGGAATCGCCGGGGTGCTCTGGACGTGGACGCATTCATAGCCGCGCGCCTGGAAGAGCGGGGCAAGGGATCGTGCGCTCGAATACGCGTCGACGATGACGACCACGCGGGGAGCGGCGGGCTTGACGGTCATTCTTACCTCACCAATGGGCGATCCGGCAGGACGGACGGGGCGACGCGGGCTGGTCACTCGATTCCCAGGGCGGACATCATCGGGCGCAGCTTCGCGCAGGACTCCGCGTACTCCGCCTCGGGATCGGAGTCGGCCACGATGCCGCAGCCGGCGTACAGCGAGGCGGAGGGGCCGTCGACCAGGGCGGACCGGATGGTGACCGCGAACTGGCCCTGCCCGGAGCCGTCGGCCCAGCCGACCACTCCCGCGTACCAGCTCCGGTCCAGCCCCTCGTTGTCGGAGAGCCAGCTCAGCGACTCCTTGCGGGGGTGGCCGCCGAGGGCCGGGGTCGGGTGGAGACGGTCGACGAAGTCCAGGATTCCCGCGGTGGAGTCCGCGGCCAGCTCGCCGCGGACCTTCGTGGACAGATGCTGGACGTTGGCGAGCTTGACCACGCTCGGCTCCGCGTCGGAGGCGACATTGACGCACGAGTCCCGCAGCGCGTCGCGGAGCATCTGCACCACGACGTCGTGCTCGTGCTGGATCTTGGCGCTGCCGGCCAGTTCGAGGGCGAGAGCCGCGTCCTGTTCCGGGGTGAGCCCGCGGGGCGCCGTACCGGCCAGTCCCAGCGCGTGCACCGCCCGGCGGTTGACCCGTACGAGGTATTCGGGGGTCGCGCCGAGGAAGGTGTACTCCTCGTGGTCCACCGCGAAGACGGTGGTGCCGGGATAGGCGCTGCGCAGCCGGTTCACCGCGGTCGGCACGTCGAACGGGCTGGAAGCTGTGACCCGCAGCTCGCGCGCCAGCACCACCTTCTCGAAGTCGCCGTCCCGGATCCGGCCGGTCGCGCGGCGGACCAGGCCCTTCCAGTGGTCGGCGTCGGGCAACTCGGCGCTGGTGTGCGTCCGTTCGTCCGCGTACGCCAGTTTCCGGGCTTCGGCGGCGGCTTCGGGCGGAAGGCAGAGGTCGGCGAGGTGGAGCAGGCCGTTGGCCACCTGCTCGGGGTCGCTGTCGTGCAACAGAACGGCGTTCAGGCGCAGTTCGGCCGGACCGGGCCGGTCGGCGGCGGCCTGGTCGGGCACCGTGCCACGGATCTGCAGGGCGGGCACCCACATCAGGGCGTCCGGAAGGCGTCCCTTCTCCGGGGCGTTCTCGGGGCTGAAGGCGAAACCGCCGATGGCCAGCGGGCCTTCGCCCGTGGGCAGTTCGGCGACCGCCGTTCCGCCGGTGACGAGGTCCCGGGTCAGCGCCTGCCATCCGTCGCGGACGGACGCGACACGGTTCTCGCCCCGTCCCCGCAGATCGCGCGCCGATCCGATCGCGACGACGGATCCGCGGTCCCATGCCGACTGCCACAGGAACGAACGCGGCGTACCGCGACGGGCACGGCTCCAGATGGCGACGGGGTCGGCGAGGGTGAGCGGTTTGGCCCAGCTGACGAGGACCAGACGCTGGCTGCGGCGGGCCTGGTCGAGGGCGCGCCGGCAGGTGGCGAGGAGGCTGTCCCGGTCGGCGCGGTCGAGCAACGCGACGGGTCGTTCACGGGTGACCACTGGTGCGGCAGCGGAGGTCATGCCTAGTACACCCCTTCGACAGCGGTCTGGCCGCCGGCCACGGTGAGCGGCCTGATGTCGGCCAGCCCGTCCTGGGGGTACTTCGCGGTGGGCGCGATGCGCAGTACGGAGTCGCGCTCCAGCGTCCAGGGCAGCAGCAGGTCCCGGGAGACGAGGCTGATCTTCGCCTGCCCGCGCTCGCCGTGGGCCACGGAGGTGCCGGTGTTCTCGGGGTCCACCACCTTGACCCGGCTGAACGGGTGGAAGGGGATGAAGACACAGCGTTCGTCGTCCCGTTCGCCGTCCCGCGGGCGCTGCGGGGCGATGCCCATCATGGTGTTGCCGTACAGGCCGACCACGGCGGCATCGGGGAAGAGCTCGTCCTCGAAGACCCGGAGCGTCTCGGGGCTCACGCTGGTGCCGGCCCAGATGATGCCGCGCACCTTCCGCTGCACCAGATCCAGCAGCTTCTCGTCGGCGGCCAGCGCTTCGAGCACCGGCGGGGTGGCGAAGAGGACGGAGACGGGCTGGGTGGAGAGGATGTCCTGGGCCTGCGCCAGGATGTGCTTCACATAGCGGGCGGCCTCATCGGTCCTGCCCTGCTTGACGCTGTTCTTGACCCAGCGCGGGTCGAAGTCGATGTAGTGGCAGAACGTGCCGCGCATTTGCGCCAGCAGCCCGATGGAACGGCCGACGATGTGCGGTCCGGTGGGGCCGAGATGCAGCCAGTGGCCCTCGCCCTCGCCCGGGACCTTGTGATCGGCGAGCACCTCGCTCACCCAGTGGACACCGTTGCGGCGCGACCGCGATTCCACGATGCGTTTGGGCCGTCCCGTGGTGCCCCCGCTGTCGAAGACCTGGAAGTCCCAGCCCTCCCTGCCGATCCCGGCGGGGACCAGCGCGTCGACCGGGACGTCCTTCCACTCGTCGCTGACGTCCGGGAAGAGGTCGAGGTCGTCCCAGGTGTGGACGTCGGTGAGCGGATTGAAGTCCAGCTCGGCCGCGCGCTTCACCCAGTACGGCGAGCCGGTGGCGGGGGAGAAGTGCCACTGCATCGCGGCGTGGATGAAGTCCTCAGGCGCGAGATCGGCGGTTAACGGGTCGACGATGTGCTCGGACATGCGGTGTCTCCAAGGAAGGTGGGGATCAGACCCGGGCGAGGGAGTGGGTGAGGGCCGGCGACAGGGTGCGCCCCACGGCCTCCACGACCGGCTTGAGCCGGCCCATGAGGGTGCCGAACTGCTCACCGCTGAGGGCCTGGGCGCCGTCGCACATCGCGTTCGAGGCGTCCGTGTGGACATCGACGATCAGTCCGTCGGCGCCGCACGCGGCCGCCGCCAGGGACATCGGCGCGACGAGGTGCGGCTTGCCCGTGCTGTGGCTCGGGTCGACGATCACCGGCAGATGGGTGAGCCGCTTGGCCTCGGCCACCGCACTGAGGTCCAGGGTGAACCGGGTGCCGCGCTCGAAGCTGCGGATACCGCGCTCGCACAGGACGACGTCGCTGTTCCCCATGTGCAGCACGTACTCGGCCGCGAGCAGCCACTCCTCGATGGTGGCGGACATCCCGCGCTTGAGGAGGACGGGCCGGCCGGAGGCTCCCGCCTCGCGCAGCAGCTCGAAGTTCTGCATGTTGCGCGCACCGATCTGGAGCATGTCGCTCTCCTCGGCGACGGATTCCACGTCTCCCGGGGTCACGACCTCGGTGACGACCGGCAGGCCGGTCCGCTTCCGCTGCTCGGCGAGGAGGGTCAGCCCCGCGAGTCCCAGCCCCTGGAAGCTGTACGGGGAGGTCCGGGGCTTGAACGCGCCGCCGCGCAGCATGACGGCGCCACTCGCGACGACCGAGTCCACCACGGCGTTCATCTGCGCCGGGCTCTCGACCGCGCAGGGACCGGCGATGACGGCGAATCCGGTGCCGCCGAACACCGCTCCGCCGGCGGAGCCGAGCGTCACCTGGGTGTCCTCGGGACGGAACACCCGGCTGGTCAACCGCTGCGATCCGGACACCACGACCACCCGGTCGACGCCGGGCGCCTTCTCCAGAACCGTTGCCAGATCAGGCCCGTCGGTTCCTTCTGTGATGAGCACTGTGACGCCCGCCACAGTGCTGGATATCGGAATCAGGCCACTGCCCCGAAGTAATTCATTTACGGATTCAACTTGTTCGCGGGCAGCCTGCGGACTCATTACCACAATCATGGGAGTGCCTTCCAAGGGACTGTCGGGAGTGCTCCGATGGAGCTCAGGGGGAGTGCCACCCAGTCGTGGTCGTGGCATCGCTTTTCACTGAGACTCGTCCCCCCGGAAAGATCTTCTTCCGGACAGTAACCCAGAAGTGAAGGGATTGCCAAGCGTATTCTTCCTGTGCTGTCATCGCCGTGCCGTCCTCAGGCAGGGCGGATGCCGTTGGCCGAAAGATGTTTCGTTGGCCGAAACCGAACAACATGAACAGCGGGGGTACGACATGAAGATGGTCGATATCAGCCAGGGTTGGTACGAGGGAATGCCTTCCTATAACGCCTCGTGGTATCCGAAGTTTGGTATACGCAAGGCGATGACCCCGGAGACCGACCCGGCCGGCGGCGGCCGGACCTTCTCGGATCTGCAGATTTTCCCGCACAACGGAACCCATGTGGAATCCGGATTCCACTTCTACGAGGACGGCGCGAAAATCGACGAGGTCCCGCTGGAGACCTTCGTCGGCCGGGTGGTCATCGCGGACCTTTCCGGCCACCGTGACCTCGACCCCGTCACCGGCGACGAACTGGAGAAGGCGGTCCGCGACGTATGGCAGGCCGGCGACCGTCTGCTGATCCGTACCGACCACCCGAACCGGTACCTGGGGCGTGAGGACTACTGGGACAAGCCGCCCTATCTCACCCTGTCCTCGGCGGACTGGATGGTCGACAACGACGTCCGGCTCGTCGGCATGGACTGCATCACGGAGCGGCCGGACGACCGCAGCGGGCAGGTGCACCGGCGGCTGCTGGCCGCCAACATCCCGATCCTGGAGAACATCCAGAACCTCGACCAGATCGACAACCAGGTCGCCCAGCTGATGGCGCTTCCCATCAAGATTTCCGGCGTGGAAGCCGCCCCGGCCCGCGCCGTGGTGTTCGACGGATGGCCGGTCTGACCCCCTCGGCGGAACACTCACACAAGGGGGTCCACATGGCTGGAAATCAGACAGCCGTTTCTCTGAAAGAAGCCGGGAACCAAACAGCCGCCGCCATCGACGAAGGCCTCGAAGCGGCGCTGGATCTGCTCGGTGATCCATTACCGGACACCGGCAGAGGCGACCGTGTCGTCATCAAGCCAAACACGATCCAGCGAAAACCGGGTTTTCGGACAGGCTCGTGTCTGCGGCCGGAACTGCTGCCGGCGCGGGCTATACGCGCGTCCGCGCGCGGTGCTGAAGTTCGCATTGCCGGGTGCACCCCGGTGCACCAGGAACTACCGCGCGAAAGCCAGTTCCACAAGTGCGCTCCGGTGGCCGGTTCCGCCGGCCCGCCGTTACGCATTGTGCAGGTTTGCAGCGCAAGATCGTTGCGGGCGCTGAACGCCGTTCCCGATATCGTCACCGAGGGTGATTTCTTCTCGCGTCCCCTTTCCCGGCCGGTACCCGAGGAGTTGGTCTGACGTGTTGTCCATACCCGTGCTCCGCGACGGGGAGGAGCGGAGCTCCCGCGACACGCGTGTGCTGCACGGCGTGAACGGCGCTCCCCTTGCCACCGTCCATGAAGCACCCGCCCTGGTGACCAGGCTCACCGTCAAACGCATGCGCGAAGCACCGCGGATGACGTCGGACGAGCGCCTCGCGGTGCTCGCCGACGCGGGCCGCCGGTTCGCCGGGGCCACCCTGGGCGGACAGACCCCGGAGGAGTACTGCCGTATCCAGGCACTCGTCTCCGGTGTGCCCATCAGCGTGGCCCGCCAGACCCTCGGCCGGATGCAGAACGACTGCGGGCTGCTCGGCGACGTCGTCGCGCGGCAGTCCCCGGTCGGCGCAGGCCGCACCGCCCGCTGGGTGCGCCGCGGTTCCGTCTTCGGTGTCGTGGCCCCCAGCAACCACCCGGCCACCCACGGAGCCTGGCTCCAGGCCGTGGCGCTGGGGTACCGGGTCGTGGTGCGCCCTGGCACCCGTGACCCCGTCACCCCGCTGCGCCTGGTCCGGGCGTTGCTGGAGGCAGGTCTCGATCCCGGCTGGATCAGCCTGCTGCCCGGGTCGCACGCCGCCGCCGACGCTCTCGTGGACGCGGCCGATCTGGCCCTGGTCTACGGCAGCGAGGCCACGGTGGCCCGGCTGCGCGGCAACGACCGGGTGCTGGTCCGCGGTCCCGGCCGGAGCAAGATCCTCGTGGACGGTCCGGTCGACGAGGCGGTCCTGGACCATCTCGTCGCCGAGATCTCCGCGGACGGCGGGGTGCGGTGCACCAACACCACCGCGGTCCTCACCTCGGGCGACCACCGTGCCCTGGCCGAGGCGTTGGCCGAAAGACTGGCCTCGCTGCCGGCCCTTCCGGTCACCGACGAGGGGGCCGTCCTTCCCGTCCGTCCTCGCAAGGAGGCGGCGGGCCTGCGGGCGGCCCTCGACCGGGCGGCACAGGGCGCCGTCGATCTGACGGAGCGGTACTACGAGGCGGACGGCGGTCCGGTGACCGTCGTCGACGAGGACGCCGCGGCCCTGCGGCCCGCGGTGATGTGCGTGGACCGGTCCGACCACCCGGGGCTCGGCACGGAACTGCCGTTCCCCTGCGTATGGGTGGCGCCCTGGCAGCCGTCGGAGGGCATCGGCCCGCTGGACGACTCCCTGGCCCTGACCCTCCTCACCGACAACGCGGCGCTCGTCGACGAAGCCCTGGACACCCCCGGCATCCGCACGGTCCTGCACGGCAGGGTCCCGGGCTGGTACCGGGATCCGTATCTGCCGCACGACGGGTACATCGGGCAGTTCCTCAAGGAGGCCCGTGGTTTCGCCGGGTCGTGAAACCAGCGGTGCCCCGACCGACCGCTCCCAGGTCATTCAGAAGATAGTGAGGTGATGGACATGTCTGCTGCCTGTCCCGACATCCCGATCGTCGTCCTTCCCGAGAACAACGTGGTGCGCGGCCGCACCAGCCCGGCCGCACCGGTCGGTACCGCCCTGACCACGGCCACCGACGCGTTGATGCGTCTGCACGGCGAACTGCTGAACCCGGCGGGAGCCGGCGACGCGGTCCGCAAGGCGATGGACGCGGCGGTCGAGGAGACCGACCGGCTCGCCGTCGAGGCCATGGTCGTCCCGATGGACGCCGCGGCGCTGAAGCCGATCGTTCCCAACCACGAGTACTTCGGGGTCCGCACGGCGCCGGTCGACGACGCCCGGCTCGTCTCGGAAGTGACGACGATCATCGCGCGGACGCTCCGCGATCTGCGCGACGCGCGGCTGGATCTGAACGATCAGGCCTACGAGGTCCACGCCATGGCCAAGATCCTGGAGGGCCTGGCGCCGCGCGACGCCGCGGCGCCCTCCGGCGGGACCCCCACGGGGGGCCGGAGCCCGTACGTTCCGGGCAACGACGAGCTGACGCGGTGGGTCATCACCCACCACTTCTACTTCGTGCTCAACCTCGCGGCGGCCGAGGCCGTCTCCCGGGCGGCCGCCGGGCTGGTGGACGGGGACCGCGACGCAGCCTTCGACGCCCTCCAGGAGGCGATCGCCTATGTCCGCGGCTTCACCGCGGCCATGATCCACTCCGGGGACATGTCGGCTCCGTGCTACGACGCGAAGGTCCGCCCGACCATGCAACCGCCGGCCGTGCCGGTGGCACTCACCGGCCGGACGCAGCCCGAGCACAAGGCGTTCCGCAAAGCCATGCGGAACCTCGTCAAGGTCTCCGCGCAACCCTTCGCCGAACTGGCGGCGACCGACCCCGAACTGGCGCTCGCCCGCGACGCGTTGCTCGAGGCCGATCTGCAGGACATCGAGCGGCACATCAGCGTGACGGCCGGTCTGGTCGGTGACGACCGCTCGATCGTCCAGGGCGAGGCGTCGGCCGAGAGCGCGGTCGGCGTGCTGCGCACCATGCGGCACTCCCGGGCGGAGCTGTACCGCGACCTGATGAGGTTCGGTGACCCGGTGACCCTCATCGGGGCCTGAACGACGCAGAGTTGACCGGGCGGTCCGGCCG